>CAYRIG010000066.1:0-7715 GCA_964424315.1 uncultured Dehalococcoidia bacterium
CCTAAGGTGCGAGGCATACGGATTAGTAGACACAGCCGTATCAACAATGGGATTAGCACGAGCTTTTGCAAGTAATGATACTGTAAAAGAAATCATTAAATCGGTTCAATTAGATATGTTTACTGTGGGGTCAGAATTAGCAGTTGAAAAAGAGAGTTACGAAAAATTTAGTAGAGAATACGAAACTGTAACACCCAAAATGATAACCAATTTAGAAGAAAAAATTGATTCCATATCTAAACACATCAAACTACCTCCATTTTTTATAATACCAGGAACATCTCAAGCATCTGCAGCACTTGACGTAGCACGTTCCACAGTGAGAACAGCAGAAAGAAGAGTAGTAGAACTGCGAGAAAATGGACAATTATATAATAATGGAGTTTTAATATATCTTAACCGAGTTTCAGACTTGTTATTTATATTAGGAAGGCTAGAAGACAAAGACAGGGACACAGAAATAGTTAATCAATAAAAAGAAAGGATTGAAATTTTAACGTAAATCATATTTTGTTATGAACACATGTTAACTCAATAAAATTATCAAATGCCAAATATAGCAGTAGTAAATTATGGTGGAGGAAACACAAGAAGCGTTACACTTGCACTGGAAAGATTTGGTGCCACTCCAATTCTTGCTACTGAACAAAAACATATTGAGAACGCGGATGGTTTAGTATTTCCAGGACAAGGAGCTAATGACCCTTCGATGCGTAACTTACGCAAATCTAAATTGATTGATTCGATAATAAGTTTCGTAAAAAGTGAAAGGCCGTTTTTAGGAGTATGCCTAGGCTTACAGCTACTTTTCGAAAATTCCGAAGAAGGTACAGAACCTGGACTAGGTATTTTTAAAGGAAGTGTAAAAAAATTGCCAGGAAATGTAAAAATCCCACATATGGGATGGAACATGGTTAATTTCAAAAAAACAAATGAATCATTATTTGAATTACCAAAAAATGATTATTTCTATTTTGTCCATAGTTATTATGTCGTACCTTCTGATAATTCGTTAATATGTGGTAAAACAGAATATGGCTTGGAATTTTGTAGCGCTGTCACTTACAAAAATATATTTGCCGTACAATTCCATCCAGAACGAAGTGGAGAAATGGGATTGCAAATATACAAAAACTTTGTATCACTTACTAACTGTTAACATATTATGAAACTAATACCTGCTGTAGATATATTCGAAGGTAAATGCGTAAGGCTTTTCCAAGGTAAATACAATAAATCTACTACATATTCTGATTCCCCAATTGATATGGCATTAAGATGGATCGAATTAGGTGCTGATATTTTACATATTGTTGATTTAGAGGGCGCCCTTTCAGGTAAATCAAAAATATTGCCAATAATTGAAAAAATAGCTGCCCATGACATAAACATTCAACTTGGAGGGGGAATCAGAAACACAAAAGATGTAAAGAATGCGTTTAATGCAGGAGCTTCTAAAATCATATTGGGCACTTCAGCAGTTAATAACCCATCATGGACAATAGATCTGGTTAATAAATATGGGCAAGATAAAATAATAATCAGTATAGATTTTGACAAAAACGGCTTAGCTGTAACTAAAGGATGGATAGAAAACAGCAATAAGAAAGCAAAAGAAATATTGGTTAATATGTCTGAATTGAATTTTAATCAATTCATATTAACTGACACCACAAGAGACGGTACTTTAACCCAACCAAATTTCGGCATAATTAAATCAATGCGTGTACTAACCCCTAATAAAATAACGATCGCCGGGGGGATTTCTAAAACTAACCACCTTACTCAATTATCTGACCTAGGAATCGATGGTGCAATTGTAGGCACTGCAATTTATACTGGTGATATAGATTTCATAAATGCCATAAATATATTAAGTGAATCAGAAACGAAAAATAACTCGGATGGAGCACAGTGAAATCGAGCAAGAAATCTGCGCCAATCAATATAGAGGAATTATCCCTAGCGGAAAACAAAAGATTATTGGATCCATATAGCATACTGCCTTTGATTCCAATCCAACCAGAGCATCATGTTGGTGACATTGGATGCGGTCCTCCTGGAACTTTTTCTATACCGTTAGCTAAATATTTATTCGCTGGTAAACTTTATGCATTTGACACCAATGAAACTATGTTAAGCAAAATTAGCGAATCGCTTAAATCAATAAATTTAAATAATATAGAACTTAAAATATCTACTGAAAGCTCTATCCCATTAAAAGATAATGTTTTAGATGGTGTGTTTCTTAGCCTCACATTAGAAAAATCCCACTCCCCAAACGTTGTGTTAAATGAAATAAAACGCATAATTAAACAATTTGGATGGCTAACAATAATCTCATCTATAAACCAATTTAATACAACATCAAACGAGAAATATAACCATATCCCAAAACTTAAACTAAATGAAATGGTAGAAAAATTAGGTTTTAAGCGATTATCTCAGCGAGAACTAAACGAAAAATTTTATTTGTCTATTTATAAGTGTCAATAAAATGCTAACTAAAAGAATAATTGCATGCTTAGATGTAAAAGGCGACCGGGTGGTTAAAGGAATAAAGTTTTCAAACCACAAAGACGCAGGGGATCCAATTCAACTAGCCAATCAATACAACTCTGAAGGAGTGGATGAGTTAGTATTCTATGACATTACAGCATCATCCGATAATAGGAATATAATGGCTGGTATAGTATCAAAAGTCGCTGAACAGGTATTCATCCCACTAACTGTTGGTGGTGGATTACGGACAATAGACGATATGCACAAAATGTTACAAGCTGGTGCGGACAAAATATCTATAAATACTGCTGCTGTGGAAAATCCAGACTTGATAAAAAATGGGGCAGAATCTTTTGGTTCCCAATGTATAGTTCTAGGACTTGATGCTATAAAAACACAATCTAAACAGTGGACAGTTAGAATACGAACAGGAAGAGACGGAGGTGAAGATACAGGAATGGATGTTTTAAAATGGGTACAACAAGCTACTGACCTAGGAGTTGGAGAAATTGTTGTCAATAGTATTGACCAAGATGGAACTGGGTCAGGATATGATCTCGATTTGCTAAAAATGATATCCACTTCAGTAAATGTACCTGTAATTGCAAGTGGAGGCGCAGGTAATTCAACCCATATCTTAGAAGCTGTATCCATAGGTGAAGCTGATGCAGTTCTAGCAGCGAGCGTATTCCACTATGGAAAACTAACAATAAAAGAAGTGAAAGAAACTTTGCATAGTCATAGCATTCCCGTTAGGAATCTAGGAGATTAATGCTTGTTACTACAATGATCGCTTCAAATAAACAGCACTGGAGTTATAATGATTAAATTGAATTCTGAAGGGTTGATTCCAGTAATAACGCAAGATGCAAATACTCATAAAGTTCTAACGTTAGCCTATATGAGCAAAGAATCTCTGCAAAAAACTTTGGATGAGAAACAAATATGGTTTTATAGTAGAAGTAGGTCAGAACTATGGAGAAAAGGAGAATCCTCAGGTAATGAGATGCACGTTAAATCGATTCAGTCTGATTGTGACAATGATGCAATTCTCATACAAGTGGAACCAACCGGACCAGCTTGCCATACAGGCGATACTTCATGTTTTCACAACGAAATTCAAGAGTCCATAGTATCAAATTCCCATGAAAATAATTCTAGTATAATCGATGAGCTATATGCCACAATACAGCAAAGAAAAAAAGATATGCCCCCCGACAGCTATACTTCAGAATTATTTTCCAGCGGTATAAATAGAATTGCGCAGAAAGTTATTGAGGAAGCAGGTGAAACAGCATTAGCAGGTTTAGGATCCAACAAACAAAACACCGTTTCTGAAATAAGTGACTTGCTATATCATCTTTTGGTTATGATGAGCGATTTGGGAATAACTCCGAAAGAAGTATGGTCAGAGTTAAAAACCAGATCTAAATAAATTCTCAATTCTGATTCGGTAAAATCCCATCGTCTAATTCTTTTAATTTGTGCATAGCCATTAATGCAACTTCTATCTGACTATCGTCTGGAGTCCTCGTAGTTAATTTCTGTAACGCTAAAGTTGGTATTGCAAGTATATTTCCGAGTTTGGTATTTCCAAATGTACTGCTGAAACGAATAATTTCATATGCTAATCCTGCGATTATAGGTATAGTAACGATCCTTACTAATATACCCAACCAAATAGGATCTCGTGGAGTTAGCGCTAATACAAAAAATGCAACTATGCCAACGTATAATATGAAGGCAGTACCACATCTGGGATGTTCAATCGGAAATTTTTTTACAGAGTCCAATTCAAGTACATCTTTGTTTTCTTCTGCATGAATTACCATGTGTTCAGCTCCATGATACATAAAGAGCTGACCAATTTTTAAAAACTTGCTTATAAGAAAAATATATCCCAACACAAATAATAATCGTATCAGAGCTTCAATAAGATTAATTATAATATTTGAATCAAAATACTTCTCTAAAGGGCTTGAAACGAACATAGGTAAAATAAAAAAAATCCCAACAGCGAACGAAACACCTAATAAAACGCTCACCACTACGGAAACTAAATCTATTTTTTCATCTTCAGCACCACTTGCTACTAAACTTGAATAAGTTAACCCTCTGAACCCTAATATTAGGGATTCAAGTATAACAAACATTCCTCTTATAAATGGAAGATTCCTAAATATCGGCATTGATATCTTCGGCACAGATTCGTATTTGTTTGCTAATGTACCATCAGGTTTTCTAACACAAATAGCAGCTGAGTCCCTACTACGAATCATAACTCCATCTAATACAGCTTGGCCACCATACATTTTATCCGATTCTTTAGATGGCATTAATCATTCGCTAGGTATAACAAGTTCAATTTATTGATAAGACCTAAAGTTGTAAAGCAATCTTATTCAACATTGAATCTACGGCGGAATCTTTCAACTCTTCCTTCCGTGTCTACTATCCTCTGCTCTCCACTGTAAAAAGGATGGCATTTATTGCATAGTTCAACTTTCAATTCTTGTTTTGTGGAACCAGTGGTCTGTACTTCTCCACAAGAACAAATTATCTTGGCATCATTGTAATATTTAGGATGTATATCTGACTTCATATTCGCAATCCTCTAAGCGTAAACGCTTACTCTTTTTTTATCACGTGATAGTTTTTCAAATTTTATTGTACCGTCAATCATGCTAAATAATGTATGATCTCTTCCAATACCTACGTTATTTCCTGGATAAATCTTTGTACCTCTTTGCCTAACAATTATCGAACCGGCCTTAGCAAATTGTGAATCGTATATTTTAACACCTAGTCTCTGTCCACGACTATCCCTACCATTCCTAGTACTTCCTCCGCCTTTTTTATGAGCCATTATTTAACACCTTCCTACTAATTCAATCGTTGTTGATGCTATTTATTTTAAGTTCTGTAAAGTATTGCCTATGTCCCTTTTTGATTCTATATCTAACCTTAGGTTTATACTTAAATACAATTTTTTTAGGAGACCTTCCTTGTTCTACTGCTTCCGCAGTTACAGAAGCTCCATCAACGAAAGGCATACCGATCTTCGGCTTACCTTTTTCATTAACAAACAAGACTTTGTCTAATTTTACAGAATCCCCAGGATCGCAATCCAATTTTTCAACTTTAATCACATCACCGGGTTCAACTAGGTATTGTTTACCACCAGTCTCAACAATCGCGTAATTTTCCACTTAAAAATCCTCCAGTACACATTTTACTTAGCATACTGTCCTTGGTCAATATTGAGATTAATTACTTTCTTAGGACACCACGCTCCGACAACATCATCAAATTCAATTATACCAATAAATCGATCGTTCTTAGAATATATTCGACTTATTTCTTTAGGTCTGCCCAGAGGAATTTCAGATGAAACAAACACTGGACGTCCATTTATTATATCTTCTTCAAATCGCGGTTCCACTGTTATTTTAGGTAGATGGGTAATTGCAGAATCCACATCCATGATTATATCAAACCATCTATCTTCATCAAATATTTTTTCTATAGACTTATACTCAATAGAATTTTCTATAGAAAAAGAACCATGTTTTAAACGGGTTAACTGGTTCAAATACGCACCGGTACCAAGTTCTTTACCTAAGTCATTGGCCAAGGATCTCACATAAAATCCTTTTCCACAATGAATTTCGATATCCAAAGAAGGATGATTCCAGTCTAAGAAAGATATATCAAAAACTTTCACTGGGCGTGATTCTAATTCGAGATTGACACCCTTCCTAGCTAGATTATAAAGACGTTCCCCATTAATCTTTATCGCACTATACATGGGTGGTGTTTGTTGAATGTCACCAACAAAAAGTGCTAAAGCATTTATTATTTCTAATCTAGATGGAATTTTATATACATTTTTTTCTGATACGATGCTTCCTTCCTTATCAAAGGTATCTGTTTCAATTCCAAGATTTATATTTCCTCTATAAGAACGGTCTTGATCAATCAAATATTCTATTATCCTTGTCGCTTTTCCTACACAAATTGGTAGAACTCCTGAAGCCAAAGGATCTAGGGTACCTGCATGACCTACTTTTTTTATTCCGGTGAGTTTTTTAATCTTACGTACGACTTCAGTACTGGTAACACCAATTGGTTTATTAATGTTGAATATCCCATTCATTCTTTATTCTTTCAACCAGTGCAATATTACTAAAATCCACCAGTCTTGATTGTATTCTTAAAACAGATCATCTATTTTTTTAGACATTATTGTCCCTAATTCAATAGAATTATCGTCCAAAAATTCCACAGATGGTATTTTTTTCAAATTAATTTTTTTTCTCAATAATCTTCTTATAAAATTGCTGGCTGAATTTAGTCCTTCAAGAGCTTTTTTGGTGTGTTCTAAATCACCTAGCACTGTAACATAGACTCGAGCAACTCCAAGGTCACGAGATGTTTCAACATTCACAACACTCACCGTAAAAGAAACTCTTGGGTCACTGATTTCTTGTGCGATTATCAAGCTAATTTCTTGCCGCAACAAGGCATTTATCTTATCGATTCGTTGGTACATTATCGTTTAAGGTTATCTAATCAACACCTATTATAATAACTGTTACTAAGAAGTGGCTTCAGTTAATTTATGTGCTTCTAAAACATCCCCTTCTACCATCTCAGTGAAGCCTTCGATAACCACACCCCCTTCAGCCCCTGCTCGCACTTGCTTCACGTCATCTTTATAGTGTTTTAAACTAGCAATTGGTCCTACAAATATTTCTTCATTATCCCTGATAATGTGAATATCCGCCCCTCTTGAGATCATCCCATCAGTTACAATAAACCCTGCTACAGTACGTCCCTTTGACACATTAAAAACTTCTTGCACTTTAGCCTGACCTTCTATTACATCTATAAATTCTGCTTTTTTGTTCTTATCTAGACTGTATTCAACGAATTCAAGGAAATTATAAATCACGCTGTAATTTTTTATCTCTACACCTGAAGTTTTAGCTAAAGTTCTTGCAGCTGCTTCTGTTGTTGCATTAAATCCACAAATGATCGAATCTGTAGTTTGCGCCAAAGAAACGTCACTCGGGGAAATAGTACCAACTGCTGCATGAACGATATTCACTTTAGCAGTTTCAGAACCAAACGTCTCCACTGACTTGGTTATAGCTTCTATTGTTCCTATAACATCAGTTTTAACAATTAAGTTCAAGAATATTAAATCTTCT
>CAYRIG010000067.1:0-7682 GCA_964424315.1 uncultured Dehalococcoidia bacterium
AAGTACATATAAACATAATGTCATGCTCGCCAAAACAATAAAATGCGGTTTCTATTTCGCCTCCAAGACTTTCAACAGCTGGTCGTACAGTATCTAGACGATTCTGTGGGTTAGATACTTTGGCAGCCCAAACAGAATCTTTATACGATGCTTGGTACATGTAATAAGACATAAATAACCTCCTCAATATTATTTTGTCTAAGATTATACTTTGGGATTCTTACTTTTGACAAAAAACATTATATTTTATATGCTGGCGAAAAATTATTTAAAAAAAGAGGCTTTAAATGAATATCTGTTTTACATCGACCTTTGAGGGAACGTTTGAAGATTTTAATAATATGATGAATAAAATCCGTGCAGAATTTCCAGGAATCACGGATGTTAATGAACCTACTGAAAGTGCTGAAGTTCCATATGACAAAGAAGGATGGTGTAAAGTCATTACACTTGCAAGCGTCATAGATTTTGACAAAATGGAGAAAGCGATGACTGCCCCTTGGGTGGCTGAGTGGGATAAAAAATATAATAATACAGACGTGGTCTACAAGTTGGAAAAAATCAATTAACAACTGTGGCATAGGAAGTAATAGGAATTTAGAGTGACTTACAACCCTTTTTTATGGTCACTTAATGATAACTTTCTATTTGCAAATACTTACACATATTTATTAACAATCACTTTTGCTACAATATTAGTGGGTCTTTGTGTTTTTGGGATTGCAGTTGTACGCAATCTTTTTCTCAAAGACCCTTTTTTACAGGCTTATTGTATTAAGATAACAACTAATATTTAAGGAAGGTATAATATGCCACAAGTTAAAATTGATTGGAATGCAGGACGAACAGATGAACAGAAAAATCAAATTGCTGAAGTTATCACTAAAGCATTGGTTGACATAGGAAATGCCCCTGAAGAAAATGTAGAAATTGAATTTATAGACCACCCTGTTACTGCTAGCTAATTAGCAATCACTAAATAATTGTTGAATTGGATGCCACGACCACAAATCGTGGCATCTTCTATTACTTACCTAAAGATAAAGTCCAACTCCGGTATTGATGACAGTATTACCCATAAAAGGCTTGACTATTGATTGAAGTGGTTTTGAATCACTTAATAAAATTACATATCAGTAATCCAAGTATCAATCCACCAATAGCACCCACCACAAGAAACCAACTTTCTCTAACCAGATATGTCATTTCTTTATTCAAGTTATTTATATTCATATAGTTTATTATACCTTTGAAGTCTTTCCCCAATAATTTCTATAACTAACCCATTCGTTCAAGTGAGTAGATTATGTCTGTATTATTATGGTTTTTATCCCACTCGACCATCTTAGGGGAGCTCATAATTTCTTGTAATTTGTCCATATTTGTGACGTTCCCAATTGTAATGATTTTACAAAATCCTTCCTTGCCAGTATTAACCACACCGACATCAAAACCATCACCAACCTCTTTCATTTCTTCTTCAAACTCCGCCATCATAGACATGAAGTCTTCTACATTTCCTTCAAAAGTTGATACGACACAGATTTCCATTAAATTCTCCTTTATACATGTTCGGTTATTTGGGTGTATTCTATATTAATTATGGCTTCAGCTATACCAGCAAAGAAAGACTACACTTGAGTCAATAAGCCTAAGACATACCCACTGACAGCCATTACTTCCAATAACATGACGACCTAGCGGTAATTTTACAGTTCTCACTTTCATTCATTCAGCCTTATTTTGCCCGAACGGGTTAGTGTGATCATACTTGTACCGACGGATCCCCGGTATTAACCACCATATTACGGATACTGCCATCAGCGATATGACTCCTCCAATTACCATGGTGGTTCCTGCTCCTACAGCTGCTGATAATATGCCTACTTCTATCTGGCCCAGATTGTTAGCTGCCATTGCCGCGAATGAATGAGCGCCGCTGGCCCTTCCAAGGAGCTTATCTGGGGTAGTAAGCTGCGCTACAGCTTGCCTCATAGTTTGTCCTATGGAATCCATTGCACCAAGTGCTGCAACGATTATCAGGCCTACCACGAAAATGGTGTTTAAACCGAAGGCGAGCAATAAAATAGCATAGGCCAGAGTGGCAACAAGTACGAGCATCCCCTTGCGACTGAACCGGTTGGTCAGAAAGACTACAGAACTGCCAACAATAGCACCGATGGAGTTGGCAGCACTCAGGAGGCCTGTACCCGATGCCCCAAGTCCGTAGAGATGATCTGCGAATACCGGGAAGAGCATTCGATAGTAACTTACTATTGTTACACCAATATCCAGTAGGAATAGTCCAGGTAGGAGTTGGTGCCCCATGACAAATGCATAGCCTTCTTTCAACGAGGTGAGTGGAGCGCGTGCCGACCCACCCTCAGGCTTTCCTGATGCCCGTAGCATGACAGGCATTATTGTAGCTGCGAATGCGATAACGGTAGACACCGCAAATGATATGGTAACTCCGAAACTCTCGAACATCTGCCAGAAAATGAATGGAGCCGCCACCGCAGCTATTTGGAACGTAATGTTTTGAGCGGTGACTCCGTGGATTAGAAGAGGTCTCGGGACTACTCTTGGCAGCATCGCAGGTCTTGCAGAGCCTCCCAAAAGTCCCACGATACCGGATACGCCAGTGACAGCGAAAATGTGCCATGGTACCAGTTGATCAGTCCAGGCTAGGATAGTGAGTGCCAGTAACATCATTAATGAGACACTCTGTGTCAGCGCCATTAATTTCTTACGATCCACACTGTCTGCCAGGGTGCCACCGTAAAGTGCGACTGGCAACTGCACTAGATGGACGGCGCCTAGTAATCCTAGTTGCGCAGCGGACCTAGTTTCTTCATAGAGCCATTGCCCGCTGATGAGGATGGTAAGCGTAGAGGAAACGACCATTGCAATCCCACTAGTTAATAGCAGGTTGAAATCGCCGTGTTTGAATACGGCCCAAGGCCGAGAGTCTGTCTGTTCCTGTTGAGTAGAATGATTGGATGACATCAGCGGATTAATAAATTCAAGTATACTTTAATTGCGTTAATAAATTAAATTATATCCACGTCAATTTAAATAAAAGTCTGGGACGCCCTGTTTTCTGCTATAATTTCCCTCATAAACAGCGAAGGAGAATAGTCGTAACATAAGGTAATTTAGATACGGATTTGGCTGTATAGAGTTGGTGTGACCCGCCTCGGACTTGAACCGAGAACCTATTGATTAAGAGTCAATTGCTCTGCCAATTGAGCTAGCGGGCCATTTATTTTTGCTTAAAATCTAAGTCTAGCAATCACGCAAAACTATCACAAGTGTAAATATTATAGGGTTCCAACTTAGTAATTGTGAGTTGTGGATTCACAGTTTGTTTAAATTCTAAATTATCAGAAATTTCATTTTGTTGTTTAAATTCGACCAATTGTGAGCTCATTTGTACGTTATAGGTACTGCTGGTCATGTTGATCATGGAAAAACCACTTTAGTAAAAGCAATTACTGGTATGGAAACTGACCGGTTATCTGAGGAGAAAAATCGTGGTCTGAGCATCGATTTAGGATTTGCTTGGATTGAATTGCCTAATGGCTTAAATATTAGTTTTATTGATGTTCCAGGGCATAAGAAATTTATTGCAAATATGCTTGCAGGCGCCGGTGCAATAGATCTTGCTCTGATTGTGATTGCTGCTGATGAATCAGTTATGCCGCAGACACTAGAACATTTTCAGATTTTGAATTTACTTGGAATTAAGAGAAGTATCATTGTTTTGACCAAGTGTGACCTAGTAGATGAACAATGGTTAGAATTAGTTGAGTTGGATGTAAAAAAGATGCTCGAAGGATCAATATTAGAAAATTCAAAAATACTTCCAGTATCAGCAACTAATAAAAAAGGTATAGGAGAATTAATGACAGAGATAGGAAACATTTTAGATTCAACTAATTCTAAAATTGATCTGGATAAACCTCGGTTGTGGGTAGATAGGTCGTTTTCGAAAAGTGGATTTGGTACTGTGATTACCGGTACTCTTTTAGATGGAAATTTAATGGTGGGTCAGGATGTTGAACTTGTTTTGTCAGGCCAAACTTCTAGAATCAGAGGATTACAAGTACATAACGAAATTGTTGATTTAGCGAAGCCTGGTGAAAGAGTCGCAGTAAATTTATCTAATCTTGATCACAACCAAATCCAGCGTGGAGATGTTTTAAGTAAATCAGGACTTTTGAAGAAGACTCTTGTAGTAGATGCAAAGTTGCATGTATTAGATACATATCCTAACTCTATCAAGCACAATATGTCAGTAAATATTCATACTGGTACAAATGAATGTATAACTAAAATAAGATTGATTGAATCAAGTGACTTAACCTCTGGAGATACAGGATATGTGCAATTGAAATTCGATAGGCCATTGGTAGTTTCTAGGGGGGATCATTTTGTAATTAGGACTAATATGTTTACTTTAGGAGGCGGGATTGTTTTGGATTTGAATCCAAAGAGGCATAGGAGAGGAGATGTAAAAACAAAACAGAGGTTGGAATTGATTTCAGATGGATCTATTAATGACGTTATAAAAGTAGTTTTAGAGGATAATGGTCCGTTAGAAATAGAAGTTATAGAAAATCACATAAAAATTGGGGTTTCAGATTTAAAAGAAAGATTGGATTGGATGCTGGATAATGGCGAATTAATATTAATAGCAGACTCAGCTTCTATAGGAAAATCGATTGTGATGGCTGCATCAAGTTGGGAACAACATACTAATAGAATCCTAAAATTACTCAATGAATATCACGTTAAATTCCCAATAAGGGTTGGTATGCCAAGAGCTGAGCTTAGACAAGAGTTGAATTTACCACCTAAATTATTCAACTTAATTATCAGTAAATTAAAAGTCGATTGTATTGTTGATGACACCAACAAATTTGTCTTAAATTTTGGATATAAACCCATTTTGACAATGCAACAATCTGAAACAATTGATACTTATTTATCAGAATTAAACCAAAAAGGATATTCTCCCTCTACAGATATTAAAATTGACGATGATATTTTGATATTATTGGAAAATCAAAATCGAGTGGTTAGGATAAGCGAGTCAATAGTTTACCCCTATGATGTTTATTGGGAAATGGTGCAACGCATACAAAACCATTTGGAGTCATTTAAAGAAATTTCTGTTGGAGAAGTGAGAGACATGTTTAACGCAAGTAGAAAATATGCTCTTGCTTTAATGGAATATTTGGATATGCAACAAGTAACAAAGAGAATTGGTGACAAGCGTATTTTGCTTTGACTTATATTGGTTGTAATTAGCTATAATGGGATAACAAGTGTAAAGGTGATATATGTCAGCTGAAATTAATCGTAGTGAATCCAAACATAGGTTGAATATACATATTTATGAAAAGGATTTGTCAGTTTCTTATATTTCGTCTTTGTTACGTACTCTCCAAGCTGCTATAAGAGAAATAGCTATATCCGATGCTTCTATTCAGAATGATTTTAACGAAGAAAAAAGACATATATTAGTTATTTCAAATCTTACTTTTGATACTTCTTTCAAGTTCGAAATGATTTTTATAGATGCCGTAGAACGCAAATTTAATGAAAATCTTTCTAAAAATGTATTTGATAGGTTTGTTTTAGAATTCATCTCTTTTATAAGGACTTTACCGCAACCAGGTTTATGGGGAGATGCTTCTCCTAAATCATGGGATTCAAAAGCTAAATCTGGTATAGAAATACGGATGTATCAGGTATATCGGGAATTAAAGAGGTGTACCAAGGTAATTATTGAATCAGGCGCTAAGAAAATAGAAATAGATGGTGAGAGGCTTCAACTAAGTTAACTAAAGACTGGGTTAAAAAGTAAATTAAAAATGGCTTTGAATATTAATAAAACAGCAATTCAAATAAACGAATTTGCAAATGAATTTAAAAAGAGTTATTCAGAGCATTTTAATCGCGTAGATAGAGCAAGAAAAGCTTACGTAGAACTATTGGGCAAAAGAAAAACTATTGATCCAAATAATGAGTTCGGTTATAAGATTGACTTTACAGGTTTCACGCAAATAGATGAATATGCAGTGCCTATAAGAAGGGTATTAAATAATTATAGAGTTATTAGTACAGATGGTTCTCACATAGGAATAGACCGAGATTTACCAGCAAAGTGTTTTTTGATTAACATTGGGATTGCAGATTTTTTATACGGTAATGAAGCCAATGCTGAATTAATGAATATTCCTCAGTTATATGCAAAGGAAGAAGATCTCATTATTAGAGAAAAAGGAGGAAATGGATTTCATCCTATAGAGGATTCGTTATTGAACGCAAAGCGTTCTGTTGAAGAAATATTAGCTTTAGCCAGTGTGTTAGATAAAACGGATTTTAAAGTGCCGACATTGGGTTTAATAGATGGTCCAATAGCGGTTTATGGATTACCTGGAGTCTCTAACAAACAATATGTGATAGATTATTTGGTCAGAGATGGGTTTGAATCTGCTTTGGCATCGATAAAGAGTAAAACCCATAATAATTTATTAGGGATTATTGGCTTCACTAGCTTGCCAGGTAATAGAGATGTGTCAAAAATATTAAGCTCTAAGATTTGTGATGAAGGTGTTGGTAATTCAGGATTTTATTGTCACTATCGCGGTTCTGATTTGACTTCATTATGCTCAAATTGTATTGGTGGTGTATTAGATAGAGAAATATTTGATGGTATCTTGAAAAAGGGAGAACGTTCTCCGATATTTGCAGGTAAAAATAATGATAATGGAGTAAATAACATAGCATTTTTTTATTTGAATGTGGGGTCTGAGATTGCACGTATAGAAATACCAGTATGGAATATAAATGGAACTGAGTCGATTGATTTAATTCAATCAGTGTTAATAGAACAAGCGGAGAGAGGACATGGCTACCCAGTGGTATTGATGGAAGCTCATGAACAGGCTGTCATTAATTCTGCAGATCGCAGAGCCTTTGCTGATACGATTGTAGAATATTTGTCTCAAGGAGATTCCAGATCTTATGAATCTGCTAAGGCATTATCAAAAAAAATCAGGGGTATTTAGGATAATATTTAGATTGGAGGTTTAATTGGAGTCAATTGGTGAAGTAATAGAATCTTCCACAACAGAATTTACCACGCAATGTAGGGAATTATATTCCTCTCCTGCACTCGGCAGCTTAGTAGTTAGCGGATCTACTGATCTTGTATATGGGGTTGTAAGCTATGTGACTACCAAAAGTTTAGATCCAGGTAGGAGGCCTAGAGTAATGGGCGAAGAAGAAGATTCGGAAGAGGATATATATTCAAAAAACCCTCAAATTAGCCGGTTGTTATGTACGGAATTTACTTCAATAGCAATTGGATATGAAAATGATGGTAATGTTTATCAATATATGCCGTCCCATCCTCCGAAAATACATGCTTTGGTGTCAAAACCAAATAGCGATCAAATCAATAAATTCATAGATACTCTCAAGTTCGTTTCAATAATGGTGGACTCAAAATTTCCAGCAGCAGACGAAACTCTTATAGCTTTTGCAAGAGAGATGAGTACGTGTGTAGAAGAAGTAAATGATTTTAAGATTTCGATAGGACGAGAAATTTCTAGGCTGTTATCTGCGGATACACAAAGACTTACAAATATATTATCAAGGATATAACCTGA
>CAYRIG010000068.1:0-7672 GCA_964424315.1 uncultured Dehalococcoidia bacterium
ATATTAGTGGTTTTTGCATATGTAGTTGATCCTGGAAATATTTACAAATAAACCATGTGAAATTGTCACATTAAAATAATAATGATAACTGGTTATTCACATTTGTTGTATCCACAACTTGTGCATCTCATACACCCTTCTTGGTGTATCAGTGTTCCTATATTACACTCTGGACAACTTTGATTGTTGGGCGTTGTGATTGGTTGTCCCAGTGTTTGTACGTTAGGTTTTGCAAATAGTTGTGGTTGAACTTCAGATTCTATTGAATATTTTTCTTTTTCTTCACCTGATAAAGTCAGGTGTCTGCTCAATACCAGTGCAACGGCATCTGGAGCAGAACGTACCAATGTGCCAGAATCCCAAATCGGATCATCTGTTATACCTCTTAAATGTCCTATGATTTCATTTGGCTCGACTCCAGCCCTCAATGACATTGTAACCAATCTGGAAATCGCTTCTAAATGAGCTGATTCAGTACTTCCTGCCTTTCCAAGTGTTGCGAATACTTCAAATGGTTTTTCATGTTCGTCGTAATTAACAGTTACAAATAGGTTCCCTTGAGAGGTTCTTATTCTTTCTGTTACTCCTGTTATTACAGAAGGTCTTTGTCTTTCTACTAAGGTGACATCAATTGATAAGTTGTCTGATTGAGCTTCGTTTGTATCACCTTTGTCTTGGCCTGCAGTTAACACTTCTTTTTCACGGCTCCCAGATCGATAAACAGTTATTCCTTTACATCCAAGCTCCCATGCAAGCATATACGCTTTTCTTACATCTTCTATAGTGGCTGTATTAGGGAAGTTGATTGTTTTGGAAATAGCAGCATCTACACTTTCTTGGAAAACACCTTGCATCCTAACGTGCATTTCAGGAGAGATATCTCCTGCAGTCACAAATAATTTTTTTGCCGATTCAGGTACATCATCTCTTTCCTGTAAAGATCCTCCATCAGCTAAATATTTCATAAGTTCTTCACTATAAAAATTCTCTGATTTAGCTACTGATTCGAATTTTTCATCTACGTAAAGTAGGCTTTCGCCACCTAAAATATTGTGCTTGTGGTAACAGAGTGCAAAAAGAGGTTCTATACCGCTTGAGCAACCGGCAATCATGGATATCGTTCCCGTAGGAGCTACTGTTAGTCTGCAGGCGTTTCGCATTTTAGGCTGATCGTCGTTATCGTATATACTACCGGGATAAGCAGGGAATACTCCTCTTTCTTGAGCCAGCTGTTCTGAAGTTGAATCCGCTTTGTCTTTAACAAATTGCATTATCTTTTTACCTAGGGTTAAACCTTCTTCAGAGTCATATGCTATGTCTAGGCTTATTAACAAATCTGCAAATCCCATCACTCCAAGACCAGTTTTCCGAGTTGAGCGGGTCATTTTTTTAATTTTATCTACTGAGTACGAATTTGCATCAATTACATTGTCCAAAAATCTAGCACTAGTATTGACGACATTTTCAAGCCTATCCCAATCTATTTCTTTTTTTGAATCTTTTTCTATTAGAAATTTGTTTAAATTTATTGAGCCTAGGTTACATGATTCATATGGAAGTAGAGGTTGTTCACCGCACGGATTGGTTGCAGTCATATCACCTAAATGTGGAGTAGGGTTTTTATGATTTA
The DNA here is from genome assembly GCA_964424315.1 of uncultured Dehalococcoidia bacterium. GTDB lineage: Bacteria > Chloroflexota > Dehalococcoidia > Lucifugimonadales > OSU-TB39 > OSU-TB39. The sequence continues at coordinate 1,631 of CAYRIG010000068.1, forward strand.
CCCAATCTACAAATACTACGCCGGGCTCACCATTTTTCCAGGCACCTTCAATTATTTTGTCAAATATTTCTCTTGCATTTTGTTCTTGGACTGGTTCTCCTGTTAAGGGGTCTTTAACAGAATAATTCTTGCCTTCTTTGACGGCTTCCATAAATTCGTGTGTTGCACCAACAGAAATATTAAAATTATGTATTTCACCTTCAGTTGTCTTACATTCAATAAATTCATTTATATCAGGGTGGTGCACGTTCATTACAGCCATATTTGCTCCATCTCTTTTACCACCTTGCGTTACGAGTTTGGATACTGAAGACAAATGTTTTAGTACACTGACAGGACCACATGCTTTACCATGTGTGGTTTTTATAGGAGCGTTTTTTGGCCTTATTGTTGATAGTGCAAAACCAGTGCCTCCACCGAATTTTTGCACCATAGCCATTTCTTTTGCAGTAGTCATTATGTCATTCATGGAATCTTCTAATCCCATAACAAAGCATGCTGATAACGTACCAGTGCCTGTACCGTCATCTAAATTAATCCCTGCGTTCATAAGAGTTGGTGAATTAGGAATAAATTCAAGATTTGCCATCATTTGGTAGAATTGGTTTGTCCAATACTCTTCATCTTTAGAATCACCGTATAGGGTTTCTGGTTTTGCAATAGCTTTAGCAACTCTCAAGAACATTTGACTGGGGGTTTCAATTGTATTGCCTTCATCATCCTTACGCAGATATCTTTTTTCCAGTACTATTTTGGCATTATCGTTTAAATCTATTTCATTCTCATATACTTGGTTTGTTTGTTGTTCTAATTTGGTTATCACGGAATTTTGTTTTTTTGTAGATTGATTGGTCATAAGTGTTATTACCTCGTATATGCTCTGTTATTGAATATTGGGTTTGATTTTAAATTATTTATTTTGAAATCGCTAAACGTTTTGTAGGTTGATCCTCGCGGGTTTCTTTTAGTTTTTCACCAAAAAACGAAAGTTGGTCATTTTGTTTCATCTTTCTTTCTTTAGGTGTTAATAACCCTTCTATTTCCTTTTTAAAAGTCTCGATATCTTGGAAATTTCTGTAAACACTTGCGTATCTTATGTAGGCTACCGTATCCAACGTTTTAAGTCTTTCCATTACGAGTTGACCTATATAATCAGCTTTAATTTCTGATTTGCCAGACCTAATTAATATCGATTCAATTTCTTCACTTAATTTTTCTAGTTTGCCTGTCTGCAAAGGACGTTTTGCACATGCTTTGATCAGGCTTGCTAGTAATTTAGCAGATGTAAACTCTTCTCTCCTAGCGTCTCTTTTTACTATTTGTATGACTTTATTCTGTACTTTTTCATAAGTAGTGAATCTGGCTTCACATCCCATGCACTCTCTTCTCCTACGAGTACCTTCCTTTGAGTCTCGGGAGTCTATCACTTTAGATTCGGTGTTATTACAATTAGGGCAATACATAAGCTAAATGATTTAAATTTTGTATTTCCTGCCTTAAATAAAATAAAGAATTACCACAAATTGTCGTGGTGTCGCTAGAAATTACCACTACATATTGCGTTGTGTCAAGCGTAAAATAAGGGTGGTATTTTAAAAAAAATCTAATAATTGTATAAATTTCGAGTGTGGTCGGGTGAGGATATTTTTAGAATTTTATATCGATTGTTATTTGGGTCATTTTTTAGGATTGGATAAAAAAGGTCCATCACTTACCAAATAAGGTAATAAAAAAAGAAGACCTTATCAAATGAATAAAGCCTTCTCTTTTATTGGAGTAGATTTTTTTGATTAAGCTACATCAGTTTCCTGTTTAGTATTGGTATCTGAAGCTTCTTTCCTGAATCTATTTATCCTTCTCATGAAAGGCGGCATATCAGGATCATCAAGGATATCGCCACCCGGTGAAGGTGATTTTTCATCTGTTGGCATGCCTGTAGCTATTACTGTCAGTTTAACTTGGGTGTTCATTTTTTCATCTGTACTCATTCCGAAAATTATATTTGCGTCCGGATGTACTACATTTTGTATTACCTCAGCTGCTTCATTTAACTCAGATAATCTCAAATCTGTTCCTCCAGTTACATTGAACAGTACCCCTGTTGCATTTTCAACTGAAATGTCTAGTAATGGGTTACTTATTGCCTGATGAGCTGCTTCTTTGGCTCTGGTTTCTCCAGATCCATAACCTATTGACATCCAGGCAGGACCGGAATTTTCCATTATGGCTTTAATATCAGCAAAATCTAGGTTTATTTCTCCAGGAAGGGTAACTAATTCTGCTATTGATTGTACCCCCAACTTCAAAACGTCGTCTGCCATGTCGAACGCATTTTGAGCTGTTATTTCTTCATCACATATCATACTAAGTCTTTCATTGGGGATTATAAGTAACGTATCTACGTTAGCTTTAAGTTTTTCAATACCTTCTACCGCATTTTTCATCCTTCGAGTTCCCTCGAAATCAAAAGGTGTTGTTACTACTCCAACTGTTAACGCACCTGTTTGTTTAGCTATTTCAGCTATTTGCGGCGCTGCTCCAGTTCCAGTTCCACCCCCCATACCTGCTGCCACAAATACCATGTCAACTTCGGACAAAGATTCAAATAATTGTTCCCGGCTTTCGTTAGCGGCCTGTGCCCCTTTTTCAGGATTTCCTCCAACACCTTTTCCTTCGGTCAATTGATCTCCAATTGATATTCTTAATGGAACGTCACATAGTAAAAGGGCCTGTTTATCTGTATTTATGACTAGATACTCTACACTGGGCATGCGTTCTCTATACATTCTACTTACCGCATTTGAACCGCCTCCCCCAACTCCTACTACTTTGATTTTTGCTCCTGCGGGTATGTCGATCTGATTAGTCATTATGTTATTTCCCCCTTACGGATTTTAAATAAGGTTTCTTAATTAACTTTTTTATTTTTGCCGATGTTTTATTTACGATAGGTGATTTGGAGATTTGGGTTAATTTATCAAACCGATTTGAATTCATGTCCAGTAGTTTTGGTTTGGATTCAAAAGTTTCATTAATCAAACCTACCAATGTTGAGTTTTCAGGTAATAAGTATTCTTTGTTCAAATAATCTTTTTCGATTGGGATACACAAGTCAGATTTTAATTGAAGTGTTTTTGCAAGAATTTTATTAATTCCTTCGATTTGAGAAGAGCCACCTGTGAGCAAACAAGTTTTTAAGTTGTTAATTCCGCTTGATTCAATTTCCATCAGGATGAGACCAGCCCATTCTTGCGCTCTCTCTTTCATTATTTGGCAAACATCTAACACTGGTATATTAATAGCAGTGTTGTCAGGAAGGTTTATTGTCAGTGATTCTAGGACAGATGGATTGTAGATATCGGTTAAACCATGTTGGATTTTAATATTTTCTGCCTGTTGATAATCTATTCCAAAAGCAAGAGCAATGTCATTTGAAAAATTAAATCCGCCAATTGGCAAAACAGAAGAGTATATCAACCATTTTGATTCGTATATTGATATATCCGTGGTCCCACCACCAATATCAATTACGATTGAATTATCATTTTTATGATTAGCATTCAAAATGGCTGAGCTGCTAGCAGTTCCTCCATGTATGAAACCTTCAACGTTTAGTTGTGCTTTTTTTGCCGCTGACTCTAATTTTTCTATTTCACTTATCTCACCGCTGATGACATGTTTTTTTATTTTTATATCCTGACTATGCATTCCTATCGGGTTGATTACAGCATGTTCGCCATCGAGTATATAATTTATATGGTATTCATTTAGGATTCTTCTTGAACTGTGGGGATTGTTTTTATAGCCGTATTTGTTTTTGTTAGCATTATTGATATCTTCAAATGTGATCACTCCGTGAGAATTGTTGAGTGCTAAAGATTCAATTTCGTTAATGCCTTTTATGTGGTTGCCTGAAATTGATAATATTGCTGGAATTTCTTTGTTAATTTCATTTGAATTAAGAGCTTTTTTCAATGTGTTGGAAATAGTACCAGCTATATCATCGATATCTAGCACTTTACCTTTGGATATACCTTTGGTTTTATTACTTGCGCACCCATAAATTAAAGGTGCATTTTCCTCAATATTTAATATAGCTATAGCTGTTTCAGTTGATCCAACATCTATTACGGCAAATGGTTTATTGGGTGTTGATTGTTGTCTCGAATCAGGCATCATTGACTGTTTTAAAGATGTGTTTAAGCCATTAAATTGTATATTTTTTGCCATTGCCGATTATCCTGATTTTAGTTGTTATTTAATTAAAATTATTAAATTATAATTTTTCAGCTACCCTTAAAATTGCACTTCTGCTTCTAAAGTTTTGATTAATTTCTTCAATTGTGGGTTTGTAAAAGTTTTTCCCAGTTGTCTTTAACCTAGGTTTATGCTGACATACGCATATTGGAATTTTCGGGTCACATATGCATTTCGATGTTTCGTGCCCAATAAAATTTTTAACAATTCTATCCTCTAGAGAATGATAACTTATGACTACTAATCTACTGCCTGAACGCAATATTTTTGTAGCAGAGTTTAAGACTGTTGGTAGTCTTTCAAGTTCCTGATTTACTGCAATCCTCAAGGCCTGGAAGGTTTTGGTGGCCGGATGCAATAGTTTACTTTTGTTTTCTCCCTTAACATTTCTGATTATTTGTGATAGTTGAAGAGTTGTTTTGATAGGTCTCGAATTTATTATGTGTGTGGCGATATTTTTGGCAGATTTTTCTTCTCCAAACGTTTTCAAAATTTGATGGAGCTTTTTGAAACTATAATTATTTACAATATATTCTGCTGTAAGTTTTTCTCGGCTATCAAATCTCATGTCTAATGGACTATTCATTTTAAAGCTGAAACCCTTTTTGGCTGAATTTAATTGCAAAGATGATATTCCTAAATCAATTAACACCCCATCAACTCCAGATTTAGTTATGCTTGATTGGAGCGTTGATTCCAAATTCAAAAAACTTTCTTTTATAATTTTTATATTAGCCATATTGTTTTTTACATTAATTTTTGCTTTTTCTATTGCTTCTTCATCTACTTCTAGACCGATGATTCTTGGTTGGGGATTTGTAGCTTTTGATATTGCAATTGAATGACCTGCTAAACCTAATGTGCAGTCTATATATATTCCGTTGGGTTTTATGTCAAGTTCTCTTATTACTTCGTTTACCATTACAGGTATGTGCAATTGTTTCATCACTACTTTTTCATGCCTAGTCCTAGTACTTTGATTAACCTCTCTAAATATGTTTGCTTGATTTGTAGTCAGACTACTAGCTCGTAAAAGTATTTCAGGTAAAAACCCGTTTTTGCAAGCAGAATTAGGTACAAATAATCACAAATATTATACTTATATAAGAACTGTATAAGATTATTCTAGCTCTTGTTTATCGACGCTTCAACCGAGTTGGTATAATATGTGCATGTTAATTTAACCAAAGAGAAATAAAGGTTTAATTTTGAATATTTGTGTTTTGACAATAAGTGATTCTGGTTATAAAGGACAGAGAAAAGATCTAAGTGGTGAGGTTGTTCAAAAGTATGTTGAAGATTTGGGCCACTCTGTAATACTAAGGTCGATTGTTCCAGATGACCCTCATAGCATAAGAGAAATCCTGATAAAATGGACTGATTCAAGCGAAGTTGATGTCGTATTTACAACCGGTGGTACAGGGTTAAGCACAAGGGATAATACTCCAGAAGCTACAACTGATGTGAGTGAATATTTGATACCCGGCATAGCTGAGGTTATGAGGATAAAAACATTTGATTCAACTCCATATTCGATTTTGAGTAGGGCGGTTGCAGGTGTTAGATCAAAATCAATAATAATTAATTTGCCAGGAAGCGTTTCTGGAGTTGATGAATGTATCGATGTTATTTTCGAATCGGTATTACATGCTGTACAAATAGTTCAAGATCATACGGAACATTAAATAGATTCAAATAGGAGCTGTTTAGTTTGGATTTTCATGTATTAACAATATTCCCCGAAATGTTTGATTCGCCATTTTCATCAGGACTGATTTCTAAGGC
>CAYRIG010000069.1:0-7532 GCA_964424315.1 uncultured Dehalococcoidia bacterium
ATTGCAAATAAGCTGACGTGAGATATTTTTGAAAAAACTTTCTCTTCCAGGGTTCCAGAAATCAAATTTTTCTTCACTGCTTAATTTATGGAGTGTAAAGAAATTTTGCAGGCACAACTCATGTACTTCTGCGCCTTTACATATATGTATTTGGTAGTTTGTTTGTGATTCCAATCTTTTAATTTTGCGTTTTAATTCATGTCTGTGTTTTTTGGACAATTGTAATAAATATTCATCCCAATTTTTAGTTAAAAGCAAAGTTGGTGTTGAGTTTTCAGAAAACAGCTCTACTTTGTTTTTTCCAACTTCGAAAATACTAGGAAGATAACAGAGTGTTGGCGATTTAACTGGTATTGAATTAAGCTCAATTTTATCCCATGATAGCTTATTGAGATAATTATAGAGTTGTTCAAAGAAAATAACTTCTTTACCCTCAATTACTATGAAATCTCTATAATCATACAAATCTTCATCGCCAATGAATTTAATGGTTTTGTCTTTGATTGAGAGTGGGGCTATGCCTACCAAATTGTCATTTTCATATATTTCAATTATTTCAATTGAAGCACAATTATCAATATATTTGTGCCAAGTTTGATTCCACCAACTAGTAAGAAACACGATTGGTGCAGAAGATTTTTCGAATACTTGATCCCAATGATATTTGCTGTCAGTAAAATTGTGATGAGTTAGAATTTTTATCAATGCAACACGTCTTGATTTGAAGTCAATATTTCCTTAAACAAAGTGTTTTCTGGTATATCACCTCTTATCGCATGGGTGACAAATTTCGCATCCATTTTATTTATTCCCCTCATAGATATACACATATGAGTGGCTTGCAATAACACCTCGACTCCCTTTGGATTTATCGTTTCGTATATTGTGTTAGCTATTTGTGCTGTTAACCTCTCTTGAAGTTGCGGTCTTTTACTCAGGATATCCACGCATTCTGCAAATTTGCTTGCTCCAGCTGTTTTAGATTCTGGTATATAGCTAATATATGCTTTTCCAAAAAATGGTAAAAAATGATGTTCGCATATAGAAGAGAATTCAATATTACTAAGAATAACTAGATCTTGATGACTTTCTTGGAAAGCATTTTTGAAGCAATTACTGGGATCCTTGTTTATCCCTGAGAATAATTCTGAGTACATATCCGCTATTCTTGTAGGGGTGTTTTGTAGGCCTTCCCTATCAGAATTTTCTCCTATAGCTGAAATTATTGAAGCAATAGCTTCAGATATTTTCTCTTTGTCTATCATATAGGTTTTATTATACTGGATTGAACCATCAATTAATTGTGTTTATTGCAAGCAAATTTATATTTGTAGTAGTAAACTATGATTGCAGGTTATGGCGTTTAGTTCAATTTCCAACTTGGAAAAGTATAAATGGCTATGAAATTAATACGAAGAATGAGGGTTATTGGAGGATCTTTATGGATCAACGTTTCGTCAATGAAATTAAACAAGAGCTTTCAAAAAATGACGGTGGAGATTTAGGGTATGTAGCATATCTGTCAGCTTTGGGTTTAATAAATGAGGTCGACCCAACGATTTCGCGGTCGATCGTGAATGAAATAAATGATCAACGTTCAAATATTAAGATGATTGCAAGTGAAAATTATTGTTCTCTACCTGTCCAATTAGCTCAAGCTAATTTATTAACGGACAAATATGCCGAAGGATTTCCTTATCATAGATTTTATGCGGGTTGCGAAAATGTTGATCAAATTGAAGGACGAGCAGCAGATCTCGCATGTGAATTATATGGATCTGACCATGCTTACGTCCAACCTCATTCTGGAGCAGATGCCAATCTTATTGCGTATTGGGCAATCCTAGCTTCTAAAGTTCAAGATAAATATGTCTCGAAGAAAGAGAAAAAAGATATATCCAACTTATCGGAAGAAGAATGGAAGGAACTTAGAGAAATGTTTGGAAGTCAAAGATTGTTAGCGATGAACTATTACTCAGGCGGACATTTGACTCATGGTTACAGGCATAATTTTTCATCAAGGATGTTTGAATGTGCATCATATGATGTGCGTGCAGATACTAATTTAATTGATTATGATCAAGTGAGAGACAAAGCAAAAAGTTTTAAGCCTCTGATTCTGTTAGCTGGGTATAGTGCTTATTCACGGAAAATCAACTTTCGGATTTTTAAAGAAATCGCAGATGAAGTCGGAGCTGTTCTAATGGTTGACATGGCACATTTTTCTGGCCTTGTGGCAGGAAAAGTTTTTGAAGGAGAATTTAACCCAGTGAATTATGCAGATATTGTGACTAGTACAACCCATAAAACATTACGTGGTCCTAGGGGTGGGATGATTCTGTGTAAAAATGAGTTTGGTGACTATGTGGATAAGGGTTGCCCTTTGGTAATTGGAGGTCCTTTACCTCATGTAATGGCTGCAAAAGCTGTAGCTTTTTCAGAGGCGAATACTGAATCATTTATTGATTATGCGCATGCCATAGTGGATAATGCCAAAGTTTTGGCAGAAACGTGTATTAAAAATGGCTTGGAAGTATTAACCGGTGGCACAGACAATCATTTGTTATTAATTAATGTTGGAAATATGGGTTTAACTGGTAGGATGAGTGAGACAGCAATTAGAGATTCAGGCATTACTTTAAATAGGAATTCGATTCCTTTTGATCCGAATGGGGCATGGTATACGAGTGGATTACGAATAGGAACTCCAGCTACAACTAGTCTTGGTATGGGTGCTGTTGAAATGAAGAAAATAGGTGAAGTTTTATCAGATATTTTGAAGAATATGGCTCCATCTAAAATCACAAAGGGTACTAATGCAGGTAAATTGAGTAAAGCAAACTATATTTTGGACGAAAACATAGTGAAGAGAGCCCGTGAAGAAGTTAAAAGCTTATTGGACAAATATCCAGTCTATCCTGGTATAAATGTAGATTTCCTAAAAAATATTTTCTGAGCAATTTCGTATTAATCCAAGGTGTTTAGGGCATCAGATGCGGCATTTTGCTCTGCCTCTGATTTTTTTGAACCGGTTCCTTTACCCAATACTTTATCATCCATTGATACATCCACCGTAAAAACTTGATTTGGTGACTTTCCAGAAATAGATAGAATATTGTATTTAAGCCTCTTGCCAGTTTGAGACGACTTATTATGTTTTTGTATTTTGATTTGCAACATGGATTTTGGGTCAAGCAAGTCTTTTGTCGTTGGATTTTCAATATCTAATGGAATCATAAACGAATTTACAAATGAATGGGCTCTATGAAAACCTTGGTCTAAATATATTGCTCCAACCAAAGCTTCAAAAACATCCGATAGATTACTTTCTTTGTTTCTTCCGCCACTTTCCTCTTCGCCACGTGATATCTTTAAATATTTTCCTAGCCCCAGCTTAATGCTGAGTTTAGCTAAGCTTTCTCGATTGACTAATTTTGATCGAGCTTGAGACAATGTTCCTTCAGTCCAATTTGGATGGTTTTTGTACAGTAAATCCGATACTGATATTTGGATTATGCTATCCCCAAGAAATTCTAGTCTTTCATTAGACTCGAGACTTAAATCTGGATCCTCGTTTAGCAAGGATTTATGAATTATAGATTTGTGTAAAAGGTCTTTTTGATTAAATTTAATTCCAATAATTGTTTCAATGCTATTAATAAAATCACCCATCTATATTTTTGCTCCATTGGATTTAGCCTGATATTTATTCCTAAATCCTATAGTATTTGCCGTCATGTAACAAATAGTTAACAAATGTGCAACACTTGTTTAATATTTTGAGGTTAAATTTATCTAGATTGAAGAGATATTTACATGGAGGTTAAGATGCTCTCATTTAATCATTTGTGGGTTATTATTTGTTCAGCGCTCGTAATGTTTATGACTCCTGGGCTAGCTTTTTTTTATGGTGGATTAGCTAGAAGGAAAAACGTAGCCGCTATTATGACAAGATGTGTGACGGTTATGGGGCTTGTGGGCATCATATGGGTTTTATGGGGCTATAGTATCGCATTTGGTCCAAGTATCGGTGGTTTGTTTGGCAATTTAGATTTCGTTGGGTTAAGAGGAGTTTTAGCTGGTGGTGGACCAGGTGACGTAAATTCACAGACGTTTATGATTTTTCAGGGCATGTTTGCCATAATTACCGTAGCTTTGGTAGCAGGTGCTTTTGCAGTAAGAATGAGATTTATTTCTTTTGTGGTGTTTGTTTTATTATGGGTGACTATTGTATATGCTCCATTGGCTCATTGGGTGTGGAACTCAGATGGATGGATTTTTCAACTTGGTTCTAAGGACTTTGCCGGTGGTACTGTGGTACATATAAGTTCAGGCGTAGCTGCTTTAGCTACAGCTATAATTTTAGGGCCTAGGTTGGGTTTTGGCAAAGAAGAAATGAGGCCTCATAATACCCCTTTCGTATTGTTAGGAGCAGGTATACTGTGGTTTGGTTGGTTTGGGTTCAATGCCGGTAGTGCTCTTGCTGTTAACACCGATGCCGTAAATGCTTTCGTTGTTACAAATATTGCAGCTTCAGCAGCATTAGTAACATGGATTGTAACAGCTAGAATATTTGGAGAAAAACCAAATCTTGTAGGCGCTTCTTCAGGAGCTGTAGCTGGGCTAGTTGCAATAACTCCTGCATCTGGATTTGTAGGTCCTATGCCGGCGATAATTATAGGCTTTGGTGCTGGTGTTTTTTGCTATTTGGCCATCCATCTGATCAATAAATTGAATATTGATGATTCCATGGCTGTATTTGGAGTTCATGGAGTTGGTGGGACTTGGGGTGCTATAGCCACCGGATTGTTCATTGGAATAGGTTATTCAGCACTGGATGAAGGAACAAGTAGAATAATACAGATTTGGTATCAGATTGTAGGTGTTTTAGCTGCTTGGGGGTGGTCACTTGTTGCTACAACTTTAATTCTTTTGATTTTGAAATACTTACCGGGTATAGGTTTGCGAGAAACAACCGAATTAGAAGAAGTGGGTGCTGATTTATCTTCACAAGGGCAGCAAGCTTATTTAGATTAGCCCTTTTTGAGATTGAATAAAAGATAATAAAAAGAATCTGGGGTTTTTCTATAGAGAGGCCTCAGATTGGGTAGTAAATTTGACATTATGGGTTTCTGGATAGTATAGTTGGGTCTCTTGCAAATTGCAGGACTTGGATATATAAGTATAATTCAATATATTACTTAGTACACTCAGACGGGAATCGAATAAATTATTTATCGCGTATATTAATCAAATGACTCAATATGATTCTGAAGCAATTAATTTTGTATTGCGTAATGTTAGAGACAATGACGTTAAATTCATAAGGCTCTGGTTTTCGGATATTGTTGGAAATCTGAAAGGTGTAGCTATAACTGCTGAAGAACTTGAATCTGCTATGACAAGAGGCATGGGGGTTGATGGATCTTCAATTGATGGGTTTGCGCGTTCGAAAGAAAATGATATGTTTATCATACCTGATCCAACCACATTTGCCATACTACCCTGGAGGCCTAAGACTAACGCTGTCGCTAGGATGTTTTGTGAAATATTGACCCCAGACAATCAATCGTTTGAGGGCGACTCTAGAGCATTACTGAGGCGAAACCTTGCTAAAGCATCAGATTTGGGATTTACTTATTATGTAGCTCCAGAACTAGAATATTTTTATTTGAAAGATTCCAAAAATGCAGAACCACTGGATACTGGCGGATATTTTGATCAAGATCCTCAAGATGTTGCAACTGATTTACGTCGGGAAACTGTATTAACTTTGGAAGAACTTGGTATTCCTGTTGAATCTAGTCATCATGAAGTATCACCAGGACAACATGAGATTGATTTAAGACACACTGATGCCCTAACAATGGCTGATATGGTAATGACATATCGCATAGTAGTTAAAGAGATAGCCATAAAACATGGTTATTATGCGACATTCATGCCAAAACCCTTAGTAGGATTTAATGGCAGTGGAATGCATATTCATCAATCTTTGTTTCAAGGGGACAAAAACGCCTTTTTTGATGAAAACGACGAGTTACACATTTCAAAAACAGCTAAATGGTTTATTGCAGGTTTACTAAAACATGCTAGAGAGATTTCTTTAGTAACTAATCAGTGGATTAATTCATATAAACGGTTAGTTCCAAGTAATGAAAATAAACCACTAGGGTATGAAGCTCCTATTTATACGTCATGGGCTACTGTAAATAGGTCCGATTTAATTCGTGTTCCGGCATATAAAAAAGGCAGGGAAACATCTCAAAGGATTGAATATCGAGCCCCAGATCCCAGCTGTAATCCATATTTGGCGTTTAGTGTTATGTTGGCTGCCGGTCTTGAAGGGATAAGATGTCAATATAAATTACCTAAACAATCTGACCATGATGTAAACTTAATTAATGAAAAAGAAAGAAAAGCACTTGGTATAGAAAGTCTACCGAAGACTTTGGGAGAAGCGATAGAAGAAGCAGAAAAGAGTAAATTAGTCAAGGAAGCTTTAGGTGATTACATTTTTAATTCATTTTTGGAAAACAAGAAAATCGAATGGCAAAAATATAATGAACAAGTAACAGACTATGAACTGGATAGATATTTGCCGATCTTGTGATGCTTTAAATATGCAATTAAGGGATTAATCATTTGGAATTAACTCTAGGACTGTTTTCAAATTTAAATATACTTCGTAACTACATTAAATGGAAAAAATTTATAAAAATACAGGTTTTAAAAGACCAAACCAACAGGGTTTATATGACCCGTCCTTTGAACATGATTCATGTGGGGTAGGATTAGTTGCAAATATCAACGGTGTAAGGTCTCATGAGATTGTTCAACAAGGTTTAGAGGTACTTGTTAATTTAGGTCATAGAGGTGCCGTTGGAGCAGATCCTAACACAGGTGATGGTGCTGGTATTTTATTGCAAATGCCTAACGATTTTTTTCAAAAACAGTCCAAAGATATCAACATTCAATTACCAGATTCAGGTAATTATGCGGTTGGTATGACATTTTTGCCCTCCAGTCATGACGCTAGGGTTGGTTGTGAAAAAATAATAGAGAATGTTATCAGTATGAATCATCAAGATTTTTTAGGATGGAGAGATGTTCCCGTAAATAAATCCGCAGTTGGGATTTTGGCAAATAATGTCATGCCTGAAATACGGCAATTTTTTATAGGAGTAAACCAAACAAAACAAGATAATCTAACTTTTGAGAGACGGTTATATATAATTCGAAAGCAAATCGAATATCAGGTAGCTGCTACCATAACTGCTGATAGGTCTGATTTTTACATAGCAAGTTTGTCTTCCAACACGATTGTTTATAAAGGGTTGTTAAGCACAAACCAAATACAGAGCTTTTATCAAGATATTGGAGATTTATCGCTTACTTCTTCATTTGCGATCGTCCACTCTAGATTTAGTACAAACACTTTAGGATCTTGGGAATTGGCTCATCCATATAGATATGTTGTGCATAATGGTGAAATTAATACCCTAAGGGGTAATATTAATTGGATGAATGCT
>CAYRIG010000070.1:0-7530 GCA_964424315.1 uncultured Dehalococcoidia bacterium
CATAGAAAATATACTTGTCAATAATCCAGCCAATGTACTAACTTTCTTGTAAATTCTTGATATTAATGCCAGCTTATATTTTTATTTACTTACTTTATTAGATTATGAACATTTTTGGAGGATTAAATGGACGTTGAGTTTTTGACAAATCAAGAAATTATTCAACAGGCACGCAAAAATTTAGAGCAAGGTCCTTGGGATTATTTGGTGGGAGGAGTTGAGTCGGAAACCACGATGAAAAGAAACAGATTGGCGTTTGATAAGATAGCCTTTCGTCCTCGCGTTTTAGTAGATGTTTCCAAAATTGATACCAGCGTTAAATTACTTAAAAACAAATTGCGTATCCCTGTGATTTTAGCGCCAATGGGATCACTCCAGGTTTTTACACCAAAAGGAGCGGCCGACGCTACCAAAGCAGCAGGTGATTTTGGCACTGTACATGTGGTTAGTTCTGTAACCGAGCCAAGTTTGGAAGAGATTGCTGAAACAAACCAAACTAATAAATTGTATCAATTGTATATACATGGAGATTGGGGTTGGGTTAAAGAGAAAATAGCGAGGATTAAAAACGGGGGATATACAGCGCTGTGTATAACTGTTGATTCTGCTTATATAACTCGGAGGGAGCGACCTATGCTAATAAGGTATAAATGGCCAACTCAAAAAGATCCAATAGATCCAATTTGGAGATCTCATGTAACGTGGGATTTCTTAGATAAAATAAAAAAAGAATGGGGTAAATCGATTTTAGTCAAAGGGATAATGACCAAAGAAGATGCCAAAATCGCTGTGGATCGTGGCGTAGATGTTGTTTGGGCATCTAATCATGGAGGAAGGCAATTAGATCATGGTCAAGGTTCCATGGAATTTCTACCTGAAATTGTGGATGCGGTGCAAAACAAAGCAGAGATTATACTAGATGGTGGTGTTTTAAGAGGTAGTGATGTTATAAAGGCTTTAGCAATGGGTGCAAATGCTGTTGCGATTGGGAAATTACAGGGATGGGGGTTAGCTGCTAATGGTGCTAAAGGATTAATTAGAACATTGGAGATATTGGAGGACGAAATTAAAATAGCTATGGGCTTATTAGGAATAACAAATTTTACACAATTATCATCTTCTTATATTTGCAAATCAGATGCTGTTAATTTGCCTAACGAAATGAGTTCTTGGCCACATATACCTGGTGGTCAAATACTATAATTCGTTTTAATTCGTTGGTTGTTTCAAATTCAACATTCGAATCAATAAGAAATTTTATTAATATACTTAAGGTGGGGAAACCTTGGATATAAAAGCTTTAACATTTGATATTTTTGGCACGGTGACTGACTGGAGAAATAGCATACATGCTGAAGGGACGAACTTAGCTCTAAAAAAAGGTATTGATAATATAGATTGGTTTGAATTTGCAGATAGATGGAGGGGTCAATATACTCCCTTCATGGACAAGGTGAGACAAGGTGAACTACCCTGGACTAATATCGATGGTCTTCATAGATTGATTTTAGATGGATTGTTGGAAGATTATCAGATTGGGTATATAACTGAAGAAGAAAAACAACATTTTAATTTTGCATGGCATCGTTTAGTATTGTGGCCGGATGTTATAAATGGCCTTAATAGATTATCTACAGATTTTCTTTTGGCAACTCTTTCTAATGGAAACACCGAACTGTTATCTGATATAGCAGAGAATTCAGGTTTGTCGTGGGATTTTATTTTCTCAGCAGAGGATTCTAAACATTATAAGCCTGACCAAGAAGTTTATTTGAGCGCAATTGAATCATTAGGATTAGATCCAAAGAACGTACTGATGGTAGCAGCACATGCATTTGATCTTGAAGCTGCCCAGAAAGTTGGTATGAAAACCGCATATGTTTATAGAGAGTTGGAATTTGGTCCTGACGTTGGAAATGAAAATATAGACAAATTCGATTTTGATTTCATAGCTGAAGATTTTGAAGACTTAGCTAGGCAGTTAGGTTGTTAGTTACTACTTGGAAATATCAAAGGTTCTGGTAGCACTATCTGAGTCATCATTGGTTAATGCTCCTTCCAAACGAACCCTTATCAGAACACCTTCTTCAGATACCCATGCACTGACTTTAATCACATTACCATCAATTGCACCAGGCACCAAAGCATCAAGTTTTTTTACAGTATAAGAACCCGAAAAACCTTTATATGAAACATTGTCTATCCAGGTATTACTGGCATATGCTACATCTGTAAGATTACTTAAGATATCTGAGAGCCCAGATACGTTAGCACTGATATCTGCTTCTGATGCATCGGCGATGTTTTCAGGATCAGTTGTAACCATTACTTTTAGACTAGATGCTGTACCAAGTTGGGTTGCAGCATTTTTAAGTAAATCAGATGGTAAAGGAGTAGCTGTAGGTTCTATGTACGGAGTAGGAGTTGAACGTGTTCCTCTATGATATGTTCCCGATTCGGGTGCTGACTTACCTGACCCTTTACAGGATTCGTTGGGATCTCTAAAAAAAACAAAGAGCCCATGGTGTTCTTTATCCACGACTAAAGTTCCACCTCCGCCTCTTAACTCATCCAATTTTAACCAAGGGTTAGGCATCGAATTTGATGTGTAAAAATAAATCCCAGTTAATTGATTACTGTAATTGTAGAGTAGTAGATACTCTGAATTAGCATAAAATGAATCAGATAGAAAATATTTTCCTCTACCAAATGAACATAGAATTGGGTCTTCCAATCCAGCCTCTAAAGCTTCTACTCCAGTAAATGGTAATGAGAACGAATTGCTAATAATTGGAGTCTGTGAATTATTTTCATAATTTAGAGAAGCAATCGTTATTGGACCCAAATCAATCGGATCAACCTTGTTTGAAATTGATAATCCATATAGAACTATTATTGTAATAATTATTCCTGAAACTATTCCTACGCCTAGAACAGTAATCAATTCTTTGCTGATATTTGACTTGGTGTTTTGCATGTATGTTTATCCTAAAGGCCGCATGCTTTTGATGGGTTTTGGAAATAGAGCAAAACCGACCAGTGCTCACCATTAATTAACGTTATATCTTGAGGTATTACTAATGAATTGGATTTTGTCCAAGGATTTGCCATAGGATTATAACTATACAAATATACGCCAATCAGTTCGTCAGATTCGTTGTAGATCAATAAATTAGGCAGGTTAGGGTTTGAAAAATACCGTCCTATTCCTGTAACACATTGTCCATTTTCAGTCCATCCTGATGAAGAAGCCTCTTTTGATGAAATTGGGAATACATAAGTATCATCAAGTTTGGTATGCCTAGCAGGGTTATCATCATATCTACCCTTTGCTATTGAACCACCCCAAGCCAATAGTGATTTTTCCAAAGAATCCACAGGTGCGGGCTCGGGTTTTACAAGTAAGTAAATCCCTGTGGTGATTATGGCTCCAATAGCCAAACCGATTACCAGAATATGCCAATTGGTGAATATGGTACGGATGGTTTTTTTCATTTATCTTTTAAATTTAATCATTGTAGCTTTCTTTTGATGTCACATTATATCCTAACCAATGTTATTTGTTCAAAGTAGAGGTAATTAATTTCTCTTTTCATTCAAAATCCATTCCGAATGAGTTAGCCATTTGCTGGAAACTTTAGTTAAATCCATGTTTTTGTCAATCAATGGGTTATAAGGGTTACCGTTGAGGGACATGTTGATATTTGATTTTATGGATATGTCTGAGTATCCATTGTTGTTAAGATGATGCTCAATATATTTTGTGAATTGTAGAATTAAATTAGGTCTGGTCATCATAGTTTCATATTGAAGTTCGGTTAAGAATAAACGAGGATCAAGATTCCAACTTAGTTTATTTATTTTGTTGGTTATTGTGAAAGTTCCTTGAGCTTCTTTATTGTTTAATTTCATTCTCCATGAAAAATAATGGCCTTCGTTAGTCCAATTTACATTGCCTGGAATTATCAAATGCCTCATGGGTATAAGTAGTTGAATACTGATCCAGATAATTATTAAGGAAGTGACTATTGTTTTTCTTAAACCTTTTGATGTGGGAGTGGATATTTTGGAACGATCATTTAGTGAAGTAAAAGAGGAATACTTTTGTAATTTAAACGGTTCATCAATATTGGCTGCAAAAATAGCCGTCCCAATTGCTCCTGCTATTTCTATCGGATGTTCACCTTTTATATGTAACAGTAAACCTGCCAGGTATCCTGCTCCAGCTCCAATTATTAAGTAGGATATCTTTTTGTAATTAAAGGATTTTATGTCATTTGTTAGACGTTGGATCCATTGATTATCAAAAAATAAAGCCGTTGATAAAATCATCAGGAAAGGGAAAATACCTATCCCAAAAAGATGAGCATTGAATAGATGGAAAACCACCAGTATTAAGTAAGTGAATACTCTAGTTTTTTTATAGCATAAGAGAGGTACTGCAAAAAGATCGATTATAATTGCCCCGTAAGTCATTATCCATGGAATGAAGGAACTGGTAGCAAGATTTTCTATGATGGCTGGTCCCTTATAGGCAATCATCCATTGTTTTATAGGTTCGGCTCTGGAAACCCAGTCTATGTTTAGTTTTGCTATTCCAGCAAATATGTATACAACACCGATTTGGGTACGTAATAAAAATAGTGGCCAATTAGGTATTGTAATAGTACTAGAAGATTTAGTTGAGAAAATACGAGGGAAAGTTAAGTGTTTTCCTGCAGGAATAAAGATCATTAAAAATGAAATCAAACAAATTAAATAAAGATGGTTTTCATATCGGGCTTTTTCTATTAGGAAAATATACGTGAATATCGTGAATATCAATAATGAACTTAATCTATAAAAAATCCCTGATGCGACCAATATGCCGCATATTCCCATGACCACCATGATTGCAACCATAAATGTAGGGTTCATAGGAGTTAAGAATTCAAATGGCCAATACTTAAAATATACTGATTTTTGTGTGAAGAGTGTCCATGCCCAAGACTCGTCTATCATTATCCAAGCTTGCCAAGATATTAAAATACCGTAACAGATTCTAAAATAAGATATAGAAGAAGGATCTATGGGTTTATAAAGATATTGTTTAGAGTTATCAAAAGATTCTTTAATAAATTGAATTAACATTATTTCGGAGTAGTTTTTTTCTTGACTAAAATAAACACTAATAATAACAAAATTGATCCGGCTAGCAGATAAATATTGAAGGATTTAAAGTAGTCTATTTTTTGTAATCGACTTTGCCATCCGAGTTCTTTGTCCTGATGATTGTTTTTATCACTGGAATATATAGATGGTTTATGGAACGTTTTAACCTTAGATATATTTTTGTTTAAGTCAGAAATAGCGGAAAAATCGAACACTTCTTTGGTACCTGTAGCAAACCAGAATTTACCTGTTTGGTTTGTTTTTGAGAATATAACTACATAATGAGTCTCCATTTCGGTTATTTTGAAATCCGCTTCTATTAATATCCATGAATCAGTGTTTGTAAATGGTTCGTGGAACTTTTTGATTTGCTGTTTGGCATTTGATTCGTACAGGGTTGCCCCAAATCCGTCTGGGATATCAAAAGGCAAATCGATTTTGTCCATGCCTTTACCTATGATTGCTACCGTGGGTCTAAAAGATTCGGTCTCTTTGAATACAGGAATACCTAATTGTATATTGGCTGTTTTGGTACCTGAACTTTTTGGGTCAAAACTAAGCCATACCTGTTCGTTCTCGTTTAAAATCTGATATATAGCTTGAGAAATATCTATGTCGTCTAGTTGAAATGGGGAATTTGGAGATGTATTGGATCCATCAGGAAAAGCTGGTCTATGTGCTTCTGCAGTGCTTGAAAGAAAACAAAACGAAATTATTAAACTTACAATCAGTCCTAAAAATACTCTTGAAGGAATTAACAGGCGCAAGGTACTTAATAAGTTGCTTTTAATTAGTAATCTCATTGATACTAATGTAACATGCTAAACCTAATATTAACGTTAAAATTTAAAGCCAAAAACCGCCATAACTTCTATACATTAGGTGTAGATTATATTGGGACATTCGCTCTAAAGTAGCGGGGCTATCAACGTATTCGTGATTATTCGTCTTTTTTTTAGAACCAGCAGGGTTGCATGATGAACATTTGTAATCAGAATGTTGGTTTTTATCGCAACCACAGACTTCGCATTCCCGTTTTATCGAACTAATAAATATTTTAGATTTCTCCTTAATGTTTCTTAGCCAAATGTTAATAGAATTTTGAATATAAGAATAGACGGCTTTTTATTCCTGATTATTATGAAATGAATTTTAATATATGAATTAGTAATCAGGTAAATAGCGACTATTATTTTTTAGATTGGATTATCGTATTGAATTAATATAAAATTCCTTGAAATCGTACTTCAAGCAGGGTTTAGCATATAAGTTTTTTGTGCACTACTGACTCAAAATCCGAGGAGTTACTAAATGAGAGATAGAAAACTTCTTTTTCACAACGATGCTCGTCATTATTATATTTATAATTATGACCCTCCTTTTCGCTTGGAAGACGCATGGAAACCTGTAGATGAATTAATAGGGACAGGGGTTGATACATTAGTTTATGGTTTAGGTGCAGGGCCTACTATGTTTCATAACACCGAGGTTGGTGAGATATGGGGGTCCCATATTGATTCTTTTCCTGAAGTATCTGCTTGGAGATCATATGAAAACATCAAAAGTCTCCAGGCTATGGGTTTAGATCCGCTAGAAGTTCTTATTGATAGGTCCCGTGAAAAAGGGATAGAGTTCTTTGTTTCTTTGAGGCAATCACATCCTGCTGATCCTTCTATCAAAGACGACGTATTTAATTGGCAATTTCGTATTGATAATCCACATATGTGTTTGAAAGGAAGAGGCAAACATGCTTTCGATTGGACTTATGAAGAAGTAAGAAATGAGAGATTTGCTCTATTTGAAGAAACCGTTAATAAATATGATATAGATGGCATCGAGTTAGACTGGGTGTTTTGGCCAAATTTTTTTGAAGACGAAGAGGCGCCTTTAAAATCAGATATATTGACTGATTATATGGTTCGAGCTGCAAATGTAGTTGATAAAGCTTCAGCCCAAAAAGGAAAGAAAATCGAACTAGGTGTGCGAGTTCTTCCAACAAGTGGAGGTAATCGCGCTGCTGGCATGGATGTTGCTACATGGATTAAGAAAGGTTGTTTAGATTTTATAATTCCAACGATTTATCAAGATCAACAAATTGACTCTGATTTACCATTCGAATGGTTGGTTGATTTAACTAAAGGTCTTGAAACTAAGGTTTATCCTTCTCTACATAACCAGAGGAAAATACAGACTTCGATAGGGACAAATTCTGAAGTACGGGCTTCAATCGATCAATATAGAGCAGCGGCAGCATGCTATTGGTCGAAAGGTGCTGATGGCATTTACCTACCGTGGTTTACATGGCCTCATGGTTCTGAGGAGTTGAATATATTAAACACGATTGGGGATTATAGTTTGATATCCGAGTCCTCCAAACAT
>CAYRIG010000071.1:0-7320 GCA_964424315.1 uncultured Dehalococcoidia bacterium
AATTAAAGTTGAAAATTTTAATTTTGGTAATCTCATAAGGACATAGGTAATTTAAGAAGTTGTTCTGGCATAGATTTAAACTCTAGCCAGCTTGGTTCAATGAAAAAATGATGCCTGTCTACATACAAAGTCCAGCCACGGAAAAATGTTTCGGAGCGACTCTCTATTTCGAAGTTTCCAAGATCTTTAGCTAATTTTTTTATTACGTCATCGTTTGAAAGAAGACTGATTAATCCAGTGTCTTGATCTTTTCCTTTCCAAGTAGTGTCTATAATTTTGCCAAATAAAGGGAAACTTTTTTTTCTAACGGTTTTGACTTTGATTTTAGTTGATTCAGAAACTCTTTCATCTGGAATTATGTAGATATATCGCCATCTGGGCGGGTTATTTTTGCCTCCATCTTGTTTCAGTACGTTTATCCATTTGATAGGTTCTTCATCAATCTCAATTACTCCCAAACTACGCATATTCCAAACATTACCTATTTTTTCTTGAACGACCTTTCGTTCAAGCATTTTTGCTTTTACACCTAATTGAGATAGGTTTTGAATTAAATTGTCTCGAGATTTATCCCTAAATGTTTCGCTGACCATTTGATGGGTATCCTTATCTGATATTAATTTAGTAGTATACAGTAAATGATATACTATCTGAACTAACAGAACGCACCGGACTTTTATAGGAGTATCCGATTATTTTAGATTGCATTCTTCAGATTATTTATTATTCACCCAATATCTTTTGTCATCTCAATATGCAGCACACCAGCTTCAGTAAATGAATCGCCACGCTGGCAATAGTCATGGTTAGCATAAAAGCTTTTCACATAATATTGGGCGTGGAGAACTATTCTTATAATGCCTCTAATACGGGCCTCATTTTCCAAAAAAGCTAGCACAGCTGATCCAAGACCACTTCTTCTGCAAGATGCCTCAATAGCCATTCGACCTATGCGAGCTTCTGTAGGTGTATCTAGAATCAGACGGCCAGTTCCAACTACAAATCCATCTTTATAGGCCACTGCATGAATTGCAACATCATCAAATTCGTCCTTCTCTAATTTTGGAGATATTCCTTGCTCATCCACAAACACCCGTGTACGTAAAAGTCTTACTGCCTCTGTTTCTTCATGGGAATTTAACGGTTTCACTTCGAAAGACATTTCTACCAGACCTTTACCTTATGTCTTATCAGATATTTCAGATTTTATATGGGTTAAGGTATTATACAATAAATAATATTAGATATGATTTTAATTGGGTAGTTTGTAACTATTTTAGATAGAATGTGGAATAAATTTATATAAGGTTGTTATGCAGTTTATTTGTAATAAATGTAAAAGGCGAATGAAATCAGATGAAGCAACGGGAGAAGGTGATGGTTGGATGGGGATTTCCTCTTTCTGCCCTGATTGTGGCAGTCGGTTCAAATTGCTATCAAACCCCGGGGAAACCTTGCTTTTGAAAGCTCTTAATGCAGGTACCGCTGGACAACAATTGATGGGTAAAGTTCTTCAGTCAGCACAAGATACTTTGCCTAATGCGATTGATCAAGAAATCGCGGTAAATCCTTTGAGAGAAATGGGATGGGAAGACCTTGCAGACGAATGGGTTTGGGTAGAACCTGGTAGCTTTTTGATGGGATCTCCTGATTCTGAGTCGGGTCGTGAACCTGATGAAAGTCCTCAGCATCAGGTAGTTATCAGCAAGGAGTTTTATATGGGGAAATATCCTGTCACTAAAGGTCAATGGGAATCAGTGATGGGAGTAAGAGGAGGAGGAGAAGGAGAAGATTTACATAAAAGATCATTAAGTGATACTAGTCCAGCTGTTTTTATATCGTGGAATGACATACAGGAATTTCTCCATCGAATTAATCAAGTTGATGAAAGAATCAATTACAGATTACCGTCAGAGGCAGAGTGGGAATATGTATGTAGGGCAGGCACAGACACTATGTGGTCATTTGGAGAAGATAGACATGCATTGGGAGATTATGCATGGTATATAGATAGCGAAAGTCCTATTCAAGATCAGAACGCTTGTGAGGTTGGTGTTAAAAAACCAAATCCTTGGGGATTGCATGATATGCATGGTAATGTTTGGGAATGGTGTAATGACGTTTATGACTATGATTATTATTCAATATCACCAAGCAAGGATCCTGCAGGTCCTAAATCAGACCATAATTCACCTAGAGTAGCTAGAGGAGGATATTTTCGTTATTTCACTAGGCATTCTAGGTCTGCTTCAAGAAACGCGAGAAATCCTGATGATCGTCATAGGGTAATCGGAGCTAGGTTGATAAAGGAATTAAAATAATTTCTGACTGTAGCTACGTGTTTAACTTATCTTTCTACTTTAGTACTCGAAATACATGTCCTAAAACGTTAAGAAGTATAGTTACAAGCAATATTATAATGAAGCTAAAGTATAGACGCCAGAACGTTTTGTATATAAAGTCTCCGATTTGAGTTTTCAAAATTATTCAGCCCTTTTTCGCTTATAGGTAACATTGACCTCTATGTCTAAAGTAATATATGACGAAATTACCCACATAGTTCGCGTGTTTTATTTGCCATTTATATTGCCTCTATAAATCTTTTCGGTTGAATGAAAGTATATAAGTTTCTTACTGATGGTTTAGTTTATCATTATAATAAGCAATTGCTTTATTTTTCCAATATTCCTGTATTTTATCTGAAGAATATTTTCTAACAATAATTAAACCATCTGAAACAACGAAAGGGACACCTCTAGGCAGGTTTTTAAAGTTCAATTTGATTTTGTTGTTAGATATTAAGTCATCAATTTCTGACATGTCTGACCACCTGTTTAAAAAAATGGACACAGCAAGACATTGTGTAGAGACTCAAATTTTTATTAAAACTCGAAGATATATCGAGACTAACTAACATCATGTTTACTCCTTGTTTTCAAAAATAAATTAATTTTATTTATTGGTGGTAACAAGGAGGCATGATTGTCGAAATGAATTTAGTATAGGTGAATCTTTTAGCTGTATACAATCTGATTGACCATAAAAACCTGCGCTGGATCAATAGGGATACAGGCAGATACCAAACCCACGGGTTTTGTTTTTTACAATCAGAGATTCGGCGCCCACCCAATGGGTATTGAGGGTGATTATATTTGAATTTTGGTAAACCCCACATTTTATAGTTCCTACTTATTGCAAAAAAAAACAGGCCTTTGTATGAGGCCTGTTAGCAAGTTCATTATTATTATATTTTACATCATAAAACAGAGTAAATACTTGCTAGCCTCTCATTGAGAGAGTTACAACAGGTACAACTTAAACAGTTATTTAATGCATTTAAACTAATCAATTTCTAACTTTAAATCCTTTTTGCTGTTATCTGAATTCAAGATAAATCATAAATGTTTTGTGTGAAAGTATCAAGCTAATCTGTAAAAAGTAAATTAAAATCTTAGTCCATATATGATTATTCGAGTGGCTTAATCAAGCGTTAATAAAACAATTATTTTTCAGGCTCTCTAAGTTGTTGGCTTTTTCTAGCAAGACTTACAGCGGTTCTGATTATGTCTTTTTCTACCAAACTTAAATTTTTCCAACTTGTTAGCATAGCTGTGATTTCTGGTTCACCCTCTAACACCACTGCTAGTTCATCTGTTGAATGCTGAGGATCTTCTGAGCGACCTACCAAGTAATCTACGCTGACACTATAGAGTCTTGAAAGTTGATTCAAATTATCTGTGTTGGGTCTGGTTTGTCCTTTTTCCCAATAATATATAGTATGTTCGTTGACTCCCAGAAATTCCGCAACTTCACGCCTATACATGTTTGTTATAAGCCTACATTTCTTTAATCTTTGACCCAATTCAGGGAATCTCATTGCAGGAACTGACATCCACAAACCTCTGTTTTTATACTTATTTATATAGTGTTAATTATAAAACTCTTAGCGAACATTCTCAATCTGCAAAGTTTTTATACTTATTTGAATAAATATACCTGTATGTTAGAATTGCCAAAAAATTCTTTGGCAAAAGGTGTTGATTGTGACAGTTGCTGCTATAGTCGTTTTATCGTTAAGAATTTTAGTTCCTTTAACGATTCTTAGGTGGCGTTTAACTGGGGCTATTGCATCTATGCTGTTAGACGCAATAGATGTAATTATCGTGGATATTCTTGCATCTGCATTTGGTGAAAAACCGGGTTTGGGTAGCCATTATCAAACTTATGATAAATGGCTTGATATGTATTATCTAAGCGTAGAAGCATTTGTAAGTATAAGGTTTACCAATGTATTGGCAAGAAACACTTGTTTAGCTTTATATATATTTAGATTGGTCGGAATAATCGCTTTTGCTGCAACTGGTGAGCAATATAGGAAGTTGATTTTCTTTTTCCCTAATCTCTTTGAAAACTTTTTCTTATACTGCATAATATCCCAACGGTTTGCTCCAAAATTGATGCCTAAATCCATCAAGAGTCTGGCGGTCATTCTGGCGATTCTTTATATACCTAAATTTGCTCAAGAATGGGCATTGCATTTTCAACAGATAACTCCCTGGAATTGGTTTAGAGAAACAGTTTTGGGGTTACAGCCTAATTAAATAATTTAATAAACCAGCCGATTACCGCTAAGATTGCAATTACTATGAATATTTTCAGGATAAGACCTTCGTTTAAACTTGTATAAAAGTTATCTATAAACTTGTTTATAAATTTTAATATTTGCATCTCAATACGAAAATCACTTTTATTTTTATGAATTGGGATATACAGCAACGGATTTTTAGTGACTTAAAGTACTAAGTGCATTTCCAAATAGAAATCACTCCTACTATTATCACCACTATAATTAGTCTTATTAAGATTCCTTGGAATATCCGTTTTATAAGTTACAAAATATCCATGGTTGTAAGATTAAGGGTTAATAGTTAAATCTTTACCACCGAAAGGCTTTTTCTCTTTACGTTTTTTGGGTTTTTTAACTTCTTTTTTTGCATCTCTACTTTTGGCCATTTGGGTCTCCTTGCCTAAATATTGTTATTGAATACTTTATAAAAATATAACTGATATTATACGGTTATGGCGAGCACTCCTAATATTATAGCGAGTATCAATATAAATAAAACCACTATAGAGATAGTTGCGTTATCAATAAAATAGCTTCTTTGAGTTGTTGCCTGAGGGCAAGTATCGCAGGATATCCCAAGACTAGGATTCCTGTTATCGATGCTGATGTAATGAAAAACATAATGAATCCACTAACCAGTACGAAATCTACTGAAGATATTTCCTCCTCTGGAAATAATTCTCCAAGTGCGGGTATCAGGAATATTAATATAGCTGCGGCAAATAAAACATACAATAGTGTGCCTGTGGCTTGGGCTAATCCTAAAAGTATGATTTTCCGGTGAGTTAGATTGGGAGTTTTATTGAAAAAATCCATGTTTAGGTTTTATTAGGTAAATGAGTATTGATTGCAGAAGTTAATTGCAGATGATTTTTAGAGCCTATTAGTAAAGTTTCGCCCGCAGAAAATTTTATCAATACACCCATATTCCCACTAACATTATATGCTTTGCCTTTAAGACCATAACGTATTCCCCAGCCTCCGTAGTCTCTTATCGGATTGTATTTGCAGGATTCAGCTTCCAGTATATTTTCAAATGCGAATCGAATCCATTCACGGTGAAACGGTCGGAATTTAACAAAAACACCAACAACAGTTATTTTTGTGTCAAGAGATGCAATATATACAAGGTAGACTATTGAAGAAAGGAATATGCTACAAAAGAACGTTGTTAAGATAAGGATGCTGTTTGAAGGAGTATTAAAAATCGACCAGGTTAGTGATGAGATTGTTACAACTGTAGGTACAGCGATAAGTACCCAGATCCATAATTGACGGAAACGTTGAGTTTCACAATAAGTAGGTGAAACTGGTTCGATATAATCTTTGTTCTTAACCATCTCGAACACACCCTAAATTTTTAGAATTAATTTGTGAATAAATCCAAAATGTTACCAGCGACTCCTCCGCCATCAGTTCTGTATATTTCTGTGTAGCCACATTTGTCACAAGAGACCGTGTTGTATTTCTGGTTTTGGAGATTTAAAAATCTTGAGATTCCTGATCCAGTTGTTCGAATAGCACCCGTTTTATAACTATTGCTTTGGCATTTGTCGCAGGAAAAATATTTTTTTTGTTCTGTTGCCATGATTTTCCTCCCTATCTAATATATCAATTTTTATATCATACTATTGTTTAATAGGCAGTACATATGTGGGTTAAATCCAAACCAATTTCCGATATGATTGTATGCTTGAAACCTGTATTTGTGATGTAGTAAAGTTGCCTCATTCGGATAAGACCATTTATTTGCATTCAAGGTTATTTAGTATTGAAATCCGATAGGAACTAAGGGTGACAAAATGCTTTCTTTCATATTCCGAAGATTTTTGCTAAGTATTTTAACCGTATTGGTTTTATCTATGATCTCCTGGGTAATCATTGAATTACCTCCCGGCGACTATATAGACGTATATATATTGGATTTAACTGGAGGAACGGCTAATTTCAACGAGGCAACTTTAGGTAATACCGAAATGAGAGAGGCACTGAGTAAGCAGTTTGGGCTGGATAAGCCAACTTACGTAAGGTATGGAAAATGGGTATGGAGGATGTTTCATGGTGATCTTGGCAATTCACTGGAATTTGTAAAGCCCGTTACGGAAGTGGTTGGGGAAAGATTACTTTTGACCGTTATATTGGCGGTGACCACTGCTATACTGGCCTGGGGGCTTGCTGTCCCTATCGGGATTTATTCAGCCGTGAGGCAAAACAGTCCGGAAGACTATGTGTTTACGTTTATTGGTTTTCTAGGTTTGGCTGTTCCTGATTTCCTTCTTGCTCTTTGGTTACTATGGATTTCATTTGCGTATTTTGATCAAAGCGTCGGTGGATTGTTCGACCCAGAATATTTGAATGCCCCATGGAGTTTAGCAAGAGTTCAAAATTTAATATCACATCTATGGATAGCGGCCTTTGTGGTTGGGACCGCAGGAACTGCAGCATTAATACGTGTCATGAGAGCGAATCTTTTGGATGAATTAAACAGGCCGTACGTTATAACAGCCAGAGCAAAAGGACTTCCTGAGTGGAAAGTGATATTGAAGTATCCAGTACGGCTAGCCTTGAATCCTTTAGTCAGTACATTGGGATACCTTCTTCCGTTCCTTATTTCGGGGAGCATCATCGTATCAGTCGTATTGAATCTACCGACAGAGGGACCTTTATTATTAAGGGCTTTATTGGTAGAGGAT
>CAYRIG010000072.1:0-7303 GCA_964424315.1 uncultured Dehalococcoidia bacterium
ATCCATCCTGCACAATCACATCTAGTGCTGTGGTGGGTTCGTCCGCGATAATTAATTTTGGGTTACAACTAATGGCAATTGCAATCATGATTCTTTGTCTCATACCGCCACTTAGATTGTGTGGGTATTTTTTTAAGATAGATTTTGGATCAGGCATTCCAATCATTTCGAGTAATTCTATAGCTTTAAGATAAGCTTCTTTATATTTTAATCCTAAGTGTAGCAGCATTTGTTCTGTCAATTGTTTTTCTATAGTAAGTACTGGGTTTAATGATGTCATTGGTTCTTGAAAAATAATTGAGATTTCTTTGCCACGAATTTTTTGCATTTCTTTTTCTTTGAGGTTAAGTATATTTGTATCTCTATATAAGATTTCGCCGGACTTTATTTCCCCATGAGGTTTGGGGATAAGTTGCATTATTGATAATGCAGTTACGCTTTTGCCGCACCCACTTTCTCCGACTATTCCAATAATCTCACCTGGGTATATTTCAAAACTTACATTATTTGCAGCTTTAATTATTCCTTCAGAAGTTTTAAATTGGGTTTGCAAATTGTTGATTTTAAGTAATGGAGATTTTAGTTTATTCATGTTTTATTAATTGTCTAAATTTGAGTTTAAAAAAAAGGATCTCCAGATAAATTCTGGAGATCCTTTTTATAAAAGGTGTCTCTTGAACACCTATAAGATACACCTCGTACTGCTATGTTTCAAAAATGCACCTCCTTTATTAAAGGGCCCATTTCTTATTAATTGAGCTGTCATCATACAACCCCGCCCTTTATAATCACCTATTATAAAACTAAATATTAACTTATGAAAGTATACCGAAATAAATAGATGGTAATTCATATAAAGGGAGGTTACGGATGATAGGTGAGATTGCAGGGGCTGTTATATGGACGGATAATTTTGAGCAGATGGTGGATTTTTATAGTTATTTGATTAAATCAAAACATACTAAACATAATGATTTTGTATCGTTTAAGCTTGGAAATACTAAACTAGGAATTGGCAAGCATTCAAAAGTTAAAGGCAAGTCATCTGACGCATATAGGCTTATGCTACATTTTGAAGTTGATGATATTCAATCCGAATACAAAAGGTTATCAGAATATGGTGTCACATTTTTGAGGGCCCCAGAGAAAGAACATTGGGGAGGATTTGTAGCAACATTTGAAGATATTGATAACAATATCTTACAATTAATACAGAAATAATAGGAATGTGGATTCTTTAGGTATTAACGTTTTGAGTATTGCTTTGCTTTTCTAGCTCTTACTAAACCAGGTTTTTTGCGTTCTTTTTCTCTAGAATCACGAGTCAATAACCCATTTTGTTTAAGTGTTTTGCGCAATTCTGGTTCTGCTTCTAATAAAGCTCTCGAAATACCATGACTAATAGCGCCAGCCTGACTAACTACGCCTCCGCCAGCTACCTTTACACTTACACGATAGTTGTTGTTGTTTGATGTTATTTTTAGGGGTTCGGTTACAATTTGCTGCCAGGTTTCATATCCCATTAATTCTTCTAGAGGCTTGCCATTAATTATTATTGGGCCTTTTTCTTTATATATCCTAACTCTGGCTACCGATGTTTTTCTTCTGCCTGTACCATAGTAATATTGTTGAGTAGTCAAGAATAACTCCTGTAGATATGTTATTTTGTATTGATTTGAGCCGAATGCGGATGTTCTGGTCCACTATAGATTTTTAATCTTGAGAGTAATTTTTTACGGAGAGAATTCTTTGGGAGCATTCCAGAAACGGCTATTTTTATTATTTTAGTAGAATCTATTTCTAGCAATTCTTCAAAAGATTGCTCTTTCATTCCTCCATGATATCCGCTGTAATGATAATATTTTTTATCAGTTAATTTTTTTCCAGTAACTTTAATTTTATCAGTATTAATAACAACGACAAAATCGCCATTATTAATATGTTTTGCATAATTCACTTTGTCTTTACCCTGTAGCATATTAGCTATTTTAGAACATAATCGACCTAAAGTTTCGTCTTTGGCATCAATCAGTATCCAATTTGAATTACTAGTTGCTTTTACTATTGTGGCAGAATTATCATTCATTTTTAATCACTCTCCGAATTAAAGCATTTATAATTTACACCAATTAAACATAACCCGTGTGCCGGCAATGTTTGCGGGAT
Source organism: uncultured Dehalococcoidia bacterium (assembly GCA_964424315.1). GTDB lineage: Bacteria > Chloroflexota > Dehalococcoidia > Lucifugimonadales > OSU-TB39 > OSU-TB39. The sequence continues at coordinate 2,167 of CAYRIG010000072.1, forward strand.
CTCATTAACTATTGCATTATTCAACATGTTTTTAATTGAATTTGGCTTAATAACTTCCAATCCTACCGACACCAAAGCACCGCACATCCTTCTAACTTGATGAGAAAGAAAAGCACTTCCTTCAATAGTTATATAAACCATTTTTTCAATTTTATCTATGTTTATATTATATATTTCTCGTATAGTACTTTTGTATTCATTTCTTTTTGTTACAGAAAAATTACGGAAATCGTGAATTCCTAGAAAATATTTAGACCCTTTAACCATTAGTGGTATATTCAAATTTTTACCTATGTAGTATGCAGATTTTGTAGTTAAAGGCGACCTCGTAGAATCACAATATATCGAGTATTGATATTTTCGGCTAATTGCCATCCGCCTTGGGTCAAAATTTATGTCTACTTCATATCCTTTTTTTATAGATATGTCATCTGGTAAAAAATGATTTGTTCCATTTATGTAAGTTTGCATCGGATTTTCTGTCATGGTGGAGAATGAAATTACTTGTGATTTAGCGTGAACCCCAGCATCTGTTCGCCCAGCGGCTTTAATTGCAATATCTTCGTTGGTTAACATACTAAGTGCTTTTTCAATTGTATTTTGTATTGTGGGAGCATCTGTTTGGGTTTGAAATCCTTTATATAGTCCACCGTCATATTCTACGATGAGTGCTATTTTTTTCATATTGCAAATTAAGAAACTAATTCTATAATAGCTAGGGAGGCCCCATCTCCTTTTCTTTTTGCAGATTTTGTTATTCTGGTATATCCTCCGGACCTAGATTCATATCTAGGAGCTATTTCTTTAAATAGTTTATCTAAAACTGATTTATCTGAGATTATCTTTCCTACTAATCGTTTGTTGTTCATCCCAGATCTTTTTGCTGTGGTGATAGCTTTTTCAGTCATTTTTTTAATTTCTCTTGCTTTTGCTTCGGTTGTTTCAATTGACTCGTATTTTAATAGGTCTGTTGTTGCACCTTTTAGCATGAGTAGTCTATGTTGTGTCGGGCGGGAAAGCTTACCCGATGCCAGTTTATGTCTCATTATGCTCTCCTTTTATATTATCCAAATATTGTTTAATCCTCTGACTCTGTTTGAACTGGTTCCTTAATCCATTTTTCTGGTACTAAATTAAGTTCTTGTAGCCTGTCATATAGTTCATTAAAGGATTTTAGCCCAAAGTTTCTGATTTTAAGTAAATCTTCTTCGCTATATTCTATAACGTCGCCTATTTTATTTATGCCAGTGCGTTTAAGACAATTTAATGTTCTTGCTGATAGAGATAAATCTTCAACCGAGATATTAAATTGTTCTGGCGATATAGATAAGTTAGATTCTTGTGAATCACCACTGGCTTCTTTAGATTTACTTGCATTAGCGAAAATGAAAAAATGATTGACGAGCGTGGATGCAGCGGTTTCTATTGCACTTATTGCAGATATGGAACCATCTGTCCATACTTCTATAGTAATTTTTTCGCAGTCAGTTTGTGTACCTACTCGAATAGTATCTATTGTGTAGTTTACCTTCTTTATTGGTGTATATACTGCATCTACTGGCAGCACCCCTATAGGTAAACCATCCCGATTAGATTTTTCGGAATATCCGGCACCCCTTTCTACGTTAAATTCCATGGATAATTTTGCTTTATCCGAATTAAGAGTTGCAAGGTGATGTTCTGGATTTACTATTTCATAATCAGCGGAAGCCATAATATCCCCTGCGCAAACAGTACCTTCTCCTGTTACATCAAGTCTAAGTTTCCCGGGCCTTTCAGTTTCAGTTCGTAGCCTGATGCCTTGAACGTTGAGTAGTATTTCGTGAACTTCTTCTTTTACTTCAGGGATAGTAGTATATTCGTGTAATATTTGGTCTATTTTAACCCATGTTATGGCACTGCCTTGTAGAGAACTATATAACACTCTTCTTAATGGGTTAGCTAATGTGATACCAAAACCTTTAGCAAAAGGTTCTATAGCATATTTCCCGTAAGTTTCTGTTTCCTCTATTTTTTTAATAGCTGGCTCAGGTAATGTTATTATTTCTTCGAAAGCTTCTTCTTGAGAATCAAATGGTTGATAATTGAACATTAATTTTTCTCCTGTAATAAGGCGTTTTATCGAAACTGTGAATAATTTATTTTGAATAAAACTCTACTATTTGCCTCATATCGATAACAATTTCTCCATCCTCAGGCGATGGATCCTTTATTACTGTAGTAGTTGATGTGGTTTTTTCTAGTTGTAGCCAATGTGGAGGAGCTATTTCTTTGGATAGTTCAACCGAAGATTCATAAAGTTTTGTTTTCAAACCTTTTGGTGTCCAGGCGATTTCGTCGCCAATACTTACTTGGTATGAAGGTATATTTACTTTTTTGGAATTTACAGTAAAGTGACCATGATTAACAGCTTGCCTTGATTGTTTACGTGTAGCGAACAATCCAGATCGGTATAGTACGTTATCGAGTCTTTTTTCTAAAAGTATTATTAGGTTCTCGCCTGTAGCTCCTTCCATTAGGGATGCATTTTTATAATAATTTCTAAATTGTTTTTCAAGTATTCCGTATAGGAATTTAGCTTTTTGTTTTTCTCTTAATTGAAGGCCATATCCAGATATTCTACGACGTCTGCCTCCAACAGGGTTGACCTTCTTTTTTTCACCGTAAACCCCATATTTATCAAGTCCAAGCGACCTAAGTTTTTTTTGTATTGGTCCTGTATATCTTGCCATAATATTTACCCTAGTTATTTATTGTATATTCTTTTTGTGATTGTGAGCTTTGAGATGAGATTTTTATATCATCTAGTAATTTGTTAATGTCGTAGTTTTCTTTGTCTGATCTTATATCAAAATATAATAAGGTCCCTGCTGTTATTAATATTGGTAATACTATTACCGAACCAACAAAATTTCTCAAAAATACTATTAAATAAAAGAGCATAGATGGGTTGGTATTTCCAACACCTAATCTACTATCCAATTCAGATAACTCTAATAATGCGAATGGTATATTTACGATAACAGAGAGACCAATGACAATTAAAATTATGAGACCGATTGCTACAAGAACTTTAAGAATTTTACCGTGTATCAAATATGCGCTTCTTTTTATTCCATTTATTAAATTAAATCCCTCTATAATCACAGTTTGAGTATGAAACGATGTGTAAACAACGAAAGGTATGAATATTAACATAGCAACCACTGCCATTATGCTTATTATGGATTTGGTATTTCCTTGGGTTTCAATTACATTGTTAGTAAGATATGTAATTGCAAATAAAGTAGTTGTTAATAAAATAGCCCAAAAACTAATGGATATAATTCTCCACCACGCTCTTTTAAAGCAAAACCCAAAAGTAACTTTATTGTATGCATAGTGTTGGCCTATGGCTGCTATTATTAGAGAGTAACTATAAGTTATAGCAAAAAAAGTTATTGAAGCGCTGAAAATTTGTAATATGAGATCGTATCTATTCCCATGTGCTGTTAAACCATCAAGATATAAAGATAGTATTATCGCAGGGATTTGTATTATTGCGACAAGTGCCACAAAAAATTTAAAACGGGTTATTGATACAGAAAAAGATTCATGTAATATCCACTTTATTCCGTTAGGCTTAAATTCATTTATTAAATTGTTTTGTGGTCGGTTCAATATTTATACTCTTCTTCTTTTAGGTGGCCTACATCCATTATGTGGGATTGGAGTGACATCTTTTATACTTGTTACTAAAATGCCTGCTCCTTGTAATGACCTAATAGCTGCTTCTCTACCAGCTCCAGGACCCCGGACAAATACCTCGACCTGTTTAAGTCCATTATTTTTGCCTTTTTGTGCAACATTGTCTGCTGCTCTTTGAGCAGCAAAAGCTGTGGATTTTCTCGAACCAGTAAATCCTGAAGTCCCAGCACTATCCCAAGCAATAACATTCCCTCTGTTGTCTGTTATTGTAATGAGGGTGTTATTGAATGTAGATTGTATATAAGCTTTTCCGTTTGGTATGGATTTTTTGACTCTTCTTCTAGTTCTGGTTTTTGGTGGCATTTTATAACTCCAATTTTACTATTTCGTAACAGCCTTTCTACCGGCTATAGGGGTTGATCTACCTCTTTTAGCCCGTGCATTTGTTCGCGTTCGTTGACCTCTTACGGGTAAATTTTTACGATGTCGAGTTCCTTTGAAACTACCTATGTCGATTAGGCGTCTTATGTTCATGTTAACTTCACGTCTAAGATCACCCTCAATGATTCTGTCTTTGTCGATTATATTACGAATTAAATTTAATTCTGATTCGGATAAATCTTTGACTCGTGGATTGTTCAATATTCCAACTTCATTTATCACATCTTTGGCCTGTTTTGGTCCAATACCGTAGATTGCCGTTAATGCAATTTCGACTCTTTTATTGTCCGGTATGTTTACTCCTGCTACTATTGCCATAAAAATCCCCTTTTGTGATATCTGTTATTTATCCTTGTCGTTGTTTACATTTCGTGTTTTTACATATGACCATTACTTTTCCATGTCTTCGAATTACCTGGCATTTTGCACATCTTGGTTTAACAGATGCTGATACTTTCATTTACTTTCCTCCAGTATGTATAGTGGTTCATAATACTTCTATCTGAATCTATAGGTTATTCTACCTTTGGTAAGGTCGTAAGGTGAAAGTTCGACCAATACTCTGTCTCCAGGTAGTACTCTTATATAATTCATTCTTATTTTCCCTGAAAGATAAGCTAAAACTTCATGCCCGTTTGCTAATTCAACTTTGAACGTGGCGTTCGGTAAAGAATCTAATACCTTTCCCTCTACCTCAATTGTTTCTTTTTTTGCCATTTTTAATTATTCTTTTGGATTGGAATATTTTCCTTCCCTGGTATTTTGCTTAAGATTTGAGGTATACCGTCTTTAATTATTATTGTATCTTCGAAGTGTGCAGAAAGACTTCCGTCAGCGGTAACAACTGTCCAATCGTCGGAAAGAACTTGAGTTTCCCAAGTTCCTAAATTAAACATTGGTTCTATTGCAATAGCCATACCGTTTTTCAGTTCTACTCCCTTTCCTTGGTTTCCGTAATTAGGGATTTGAGGTTCTTCATGCAGATTTCTACCTATACCATGACCTACGT
>CAYRIG010000073.1:0-7284 GCA_964424315.1 uncultured Dehalococcoidia bacterium
TTCACATTTGGTAGTAGTTGGTGAGGTAGTTGGATTTTGGAAATTAGACGGACACGTTAAAATTAAACCGTTGACTTCCAACCCCCACAGGTTCGATGTTGGTAACTATGTTATTTTAGGCGATACAAAATTCGAAATTATAAGTGCTATAACCAGCAAAAATAATCTAGTCTATGTTAAATTTGCAGGCACTTCAAAACGTTCTGATGTCGAATATCTTTATAAAAAACATGTTTACGTTGATGTTGAAGAAATTGGTAAACTTTCTAAAGGCACCTATTATTATTTCCAATTGATTGGTTTAGAAGTTTCGACTGTAAACCACGTTTTATTGGGAAATATTGTAGAAATTTTGCAATCACCCGCTAATGACGTATATGTTGTGCGTAATGAATTTGGGGAAGAGACTTTAATTCCAGCTGTGAAAGGTACTGTGTTGGATGTAGATATTCAATCTAATAAAATGCTGGTGAAATATATTTAAATATCAAAAAAATCTAATTAGAAGTAATCTTTATTTAACTCGGTTTTATGTCATAATAGAGTTGAGTTTTTTGCTATTTCCCGTATATAGGAGGTGTTAGGATGTCGGGACATTCTAAATGGTCAACTATAAAACATAAAAAAGGTGTGACTGATGCAAGGAGAGGTAAATTATTTACAAAACTATCTAAAGAAATAATTATAGCCGCGAGGCAAGGTGGGGAAGATGTAGATAAAAATTTCAGATTAAGATTAGCTATACAAAAAGCAAAGGATAGTAATATGCCTAATGATACTATCCTTCGGGCGGTGAAAAAGGCTACTGGAGGAGCTGGGGCCGGAGAGCAGATGGATGAAGTTGTGTATGAAGGGTATGGGCCTGGAGGAACCGCTGTTTTAGTTGAGGTATTAACTGACAATAAAAATCGTTCAGTTTCTGCGATAAGATCTACTTTTACCAAGGGTGGCGGGAATTTGGCTGAATCTGGCGCTGTTGCTTGGCAATTCGATAAAAAAGGATTGATAGTTGTTAAATCAGATTCAAACGATGAATCAGAAGAATTAGAGCTTGTAGCAATTGACGCAGGCGCTGAAGATATTGATACTGATGATGAGTCATTATATGTATACACTGATGTTACATCGATAGAATCTGTTCGCACAAAATTGGAGGAAAATAATTTGGATATCACAACCACAGAGATATCTATGGTTCCTAAAACCACTCTTCAACTAGATTCAAGAGCGTCAATTCAAACAATGAGACTTTTGGATAGTTTAGACGAAATAGATGATGTCCAAAAAGTTTATTCAAATGCTGATTATACTGATGAATCTTTAGTTCAATACCAGAGTCAAAACTAATTTTAAATATCAAGCTAGGAGTTTCGTTTTGCGTATTATGGGTATAGATCCAGGTACTGTCAGGATGGGAGTGGGGATCTTGGATGAATCTGGAGATGAACTTACCTTGGTTCATACTGGAGTATTAAAAACACCTAATTCACTGGAGATGCATTTTAGATTAAGTGAATTGTTTGACCAGCTATGCGAAATCTCCAGTGAATTTAAACCCGATCAAATAGCTATAGAAAGTGTGTTTTCTAAAGTAAATTTCAAATCAGCCATAGCCATAGGTCAGGCCCAAGCGTTGGGTCTAATTGTTGCCGGTAAAATGGAGTTGCCGGTTCATTTTTATACCCCTACACAAGTAAAAAAATCTATAACCAATTATGGATTGGGTACCAAACAACAAGTTCAAGATACTCTTAAAGTAATATTTGGGGTAGAACATGATTTGGGGTTATATGATGCCTCTGATGCTTTAGCGGTTGGGGTTTGTCATGCAAATTCGATACGGTTCAATGAAATAATTGAAAAAGAAGTGTTCTGATTTTTTATTAAGTACGAGTAATATTTATTGCAAGGGGTTGGTTTATGATAACGCAACTAGAAGGTCAATTGGTTGGTTCTGGTGTAGATTGGTTAGATTTGCAATTAATTGGGGTAACATTAAGAGTTTTTGTTCCAGAAAATACTGTTGATGGACGCAATCTAAAAGGTGGGACATTAAGGCTGTATACAGTATTTGCAATAAAAGACGATTCGCCAATTTTATATGGATTTAAAGATGCAGAAACTCGTTCTGTGTTTGATTCCTTAAATAAAGTGGGTGGGATTGGTCCTAAATTGGCATTAAGTATATTATCGAAATTTGACTATAATTCTCTTACATTAGCTGTAGAGAGTGGTGATGTTGACTCTCTGAGTCAAGTTCCAGGGGTTGGCAAAAGAACTGCAAGTAGAATCATGCTTGAACTTTCCGGCAAACTTGAATTTCAAAGTGATTCTGATTTAGAATCCACCGAAGTTGAAAATATAGTACAGGCACTTACCTCGCTTGGTTATAGTAACAGTGAAGTCTTCAAGGTGATTAATTCTGGCAAAATTAGTTCCTTACCCACACCCGAGGAGAAAATCCGCGCATGCTTAGAAATATTGAGTTCAGGTGCGTGATTTGAATACTGATATGGACCTATGGTCTGATATATATGACCAGGTATATTTCGATGTAAATGATGACATTGATTTTTATGTTCAAGAGTCTATTTTAAGCAAAGGGTCAGTATTGGAGTTAGGATGTGGTACTGGTCGAGTTACATTTCCTATAGCCAATGCGGGTATAGACTTATTAGCTTTAGACAATTCGATGGAAATGATGAAAGTTGCACTTGGGAAAATAAATCATCAAGATACCGTTTATCCTAATTTGCAATTTGTTAGATCTGATATGAGAAATTTCACTTTTAATAAAAAGTTTAATTTAATTATTATTCCATTTAGAGGATTTCAATCATTACTTAATGTTTACGACCAAATTCAAACAATTTTGAATATAAAAAATCATTTGGCTAAAAATGGAAGATTTATATTTAACGCGTTTGTTCCAAATTCGGAGTCTATGGCTAGTGCTCACGATGTCTTATACCATAACAAGGATGTTCAAGATATTGATAATAACCGTAAGTTCATTATTTGGAATCAAAGCGAATATGATCAATTTAACCAAATAGTGCATACACGCATTGTAGTAGACGAATTAAATAATAGGGGACTGGCGGTTAACCGTTTTTACAGAGATTTTTCTCTACGTTATGGATTTCGATGGGAACTATATCATCTATTAATATCTCACGGGTTTAAGCTATTAAATCTTTATGGAGATTTTGAAAAGTCCGATTTTGATGATTCGAGTACGGAAATGATATGGGAATTTGGTTTGGAATAAGTCTAATAGCTACTAATTATTCTATATCCAATTTGCCAATTCACTGATTTTATTTTACCTAAGTAGAATACATAACTATCCTAAGTGGTAATTCAATCGTTTTAGTAGTTAGAAGCCGTTTTTTAAGGAGATAATTCCATGATAAGAAAAGTATATATACTTGTCGCATTTGTTGCTTTATCGATGATTTTGGGATGTGGTGATGCAGATACGTCATCAAGTATTGAAAATATAACTGAAATTCAAAATCCAGTTTCAACAAATGTCGTTGAGATGAAGGAATCTACAGACAAAACCATAAATCAAGTTGTGGTTAATGAAAATCTTTATAAACCACAAAATGAAATTCTAAATGTTAGTGAAGAAAATGCAGAGGCACCTTATATCAACGTGATAGGTGCATATGAATCGGCAATAAACGATGTATACAATAAGGTGCTTCCTTCTATAGTACATGTTGAAGTTGAATATGGTTCAGCGTCATTAAGCGCATATACTCGACAGCGTAACTCATCAAGAGGCGAAGGTTCAGGATTTGTTTGGGATGATGGTGGTCATATAGTAACTAATCACCACGTTATTGCAAATGCATCATCAATTAACGTTATATTTGCTGACTATTCAGAATATGAAGCAAGTCTAGTTGGTAGCGATTCAGATTCTGATATAGCTGTATTGAAATTGGTTTCAAATAACAATCCTCCTAATCCAATCGAGCATGGTAATAGTGATGCTTTAAAGGTTGGACAAATGACTATAGCGATAGGAGCTCCATTTGGTCAGGAATTTACCGTCACAAGTGGAATAATAAGTGCATTAGGGAGGACAATACAGAGTGTAAGGGGTACATTTTCTAATCCTAAAATAATTCAAACGGATGCACCAATTAACCCTGGTAATTCTGGCGGTCCTTTGTTGGATAAACATGGCAAAGTTATAGGCATAAATTCTCAGATAGCTTCGGCAAGTGGTAGCAATGCTGGTGTCGGTTTTGTTGTGCCCATAAATACTGCGAAACTTATTGTTCCAGAATTAATAAGTTCAGGAAAATTCGATCATCCATATTTAGGGATTTCAGGGGTAACTCTTAGAAGGAAAATGACGGAATCTCTTGACATACCTGCAACTACCAAAGGTATATTAGTTGCTCAGGTCGTTCCGAGTAGTCCTGCTGAAGAAGCAGGTTTAAAAGCCAGTGAAACTATAATTGGACCGGGTTCCAGTAGTTATATTTCAGGTGGAGATATAATCATTAGTGTTGAAGGTTTTTCAATACGGTCAATGGAAGAGTTACTTTCTTATATGTCTGATAATGTAAGGCCTGGTGACCAAATAACCCTCGAGGTCATTTCTTTCAATGGAGAGACGCGTGATGTTAATATATCCGTGGGAAGTAGACCGAATAACCAAAGTTAGTTTTTTTAATTTTAATCTATATGCAAATGGACGCATTCACTTTTTGTAATTAATATGAATAAATTTAAGTTGGTTTCAGATTTTATTGCTACTGGTGATCAACCTGGTGCACTTAATCAGGTTGTTGAGGGTTTAAATCAAGGTATGAAAGCCCAAACTCTTATGGGGGTCACTGGAAGCGGTAAAACATTTACTGTGGCTAATGTGATAGAAAAAGTTCAAGTTCCTACTTTGGTTATTGCACATAACAAAACACTTGCTGCTCAACTTGCCACGGAATTCAAGGAGTTTTTCCCGGATAATGCAGTTGAGTATTTCGTAAGTTATTATGATTATTATCAACCTGAGGCTTATTTACCTACCACAGATGTTTATATAGAAAAAGATGCTGATATCAATGACCAATTAGATCAACTCAGGCATTCTGCCACACGTGCTCTTTTAACTCGAAGAGATGTTTTAATAGTTGCTTCTGTGTCGTGTATATTTGGATTAGGTTCACCTGAAGAATATCAATCTTTTGTTGCTACCATAAACAGGGGTGAAGTTTTTTCTAGAAAGCGGTTAATAAAAAAATTAGTTGACATGCAATATGAAAGAAATGATTATGATTTGTCTAGAGGTAAATTTAGAGTAAGAGGAGATACTCTTGATATTCTGCCGGTATATGAAGATGAAGAAGGAGTTAAGATAGAATTTTGGGGCGATGAGGTTGAAAGGATAACTAGAATGGATCCATTAACTGGAGAGCTGTTAGGGGAGGCCGAATTAGTGGATATATACCCTGCAAAACATTTTGTGACTGCTGAAGACAAGTTAAATGCAGCTATTGAAAGTATTGAAATAGAACTAGAACAAAGATTGGTAGATTTAAAAAAAGATGGCAAGTTACTGGAAGCTCAAAGACTTGAATCTAGAACACGCTATGATTTAGAAATGCTAAAGGAGAGTGGTTATTGTTCAGGGGTAGAAAATTATTCGAGACATTTATCACAAAGGCAGCCCAACAGTGTTCCTTATACTCTAATGGATTATTTCCCTGAAGATTTTGTCTTATTTATTGATGAATCACATATGACTTTACCGCAAATCAGAGCTATGTACGGTGGAGATAGGTCGCGAAAAGAAGTTTTAGTTGAACATGGATTTAGGTTGCCTTCTGCGTTAGATAATCGGCCTTTGAACTTCGAAGAATTTGTTGCTTCCACAAACCAAGTCGTCTTTGTTTCTGCCACTCCTGGCCCTTATGAAAATCAGCAAAGTTTACAGACTGTTGAGCAGCTGATACGTCCAACTGGATTAACGGATCCTGAGATAGAAGTTAAGGGTACTACCAATCAAATAGATGATTTGTTAAGAGAGATTAAAGTTCGTATTGTAAAATCGGAAAGATGTTTGATTACTACCCTGACAAAGCGGATGGCTGAGGAATTATCTGAATATTTAATTGAAATGGGGATAAAAACTCATTACTTGCACTCCGAAATTAAAACTTTTGAAAGGAGTGAGATTTTACGTGATCTTCGGTTGGGTTTATATGACGTAATCGTAGGTATTAATTTGTTAAGGGAAGGACTAGATTTACCTGAAGTCAGCCTAGTTGCGATTTTGGATGCTGATAAAGAAGGATACCTTAGATCCCATACCGCTTTAATTCAAACAATTGGTAGGGCCGCTAGGCATATTGACGGTAAGGTTATCATGTATGCCGATAAAGTAACTCGTTCGATGCAAAAAGCGATTGATGAAACTGAAAGACGTCGTGACAAACAGAATAATTATAATAATAAACGAGGAATCACTCCTCGATCAATTAGAAAAACCATTCATGATATAACAGAAAGAATTAGTGATGTTGTGTCGGCTGAAATTGATGAAAAAGATGTTGTCAACGTTGATATACAAAATGTGGATAAATTGATTTCTGATTTAGAAAAACAAATGAAAAGGTCATCCGAAAATTTAGAATTTGAGAAGGCAGCTATCATAAGAGATAAAATACTAGATATTAAAAAATTAAAACAACAAAATGCAGAAACTATAGATATAGTAATCAAATAATTGAATTGGTATATCATATAAATAAGATATTTGTAATGGTTTGATATATCCAGTACCATGAATAGGTTAATGGATTACTATCAAAAATTAATATATTATCGAATGTATATCACATTAATCGCGACTTCAAATAAAGTTATAGAGGTGATAATTCTATGAGTGATCAAAAAACAATAACCGGGGATGATATATTTGAAGCTCTGAAAGACGTTTATGATCCTGAAATTCCAGTTAATGTAGTCGATTTGGGGCTTATTTATGATTGTGCTGTAGAAGATGGAAATGTGAACGTGACTATGACCTTAACATTTCCAGGTTGTGGAATGGGGCCTCAAATAGCGCAGCAAGCGGAATGGCGTATAGCTGAGATAGACGGTGTAGAAGATGTTTCTGTCGAAATTGTTCATGATCCGCCTTGGAATCCTGATATGATCACAGAAGATGGAAAAATCGCTTTAGGTATGGATTAAGGATATATAAGTAAAAAAGACGAATCTACTGTAGATATTTAGGAGGAATAATGGCGGGTCCTCAAA
>CAYRIG010000074.1:0-7173 GCA_964424315.1 uncultured Dehalococcoidia bacterium
TTTATCAAGCTGATGTTTAAGAATCCCCTTGGGAACAACAACTTCAATACCTTTTAATGGATTGACTCTAAAAATAACATGTTTGGCTCTTCTACTCTTTCGAAAATAGATTAATTCGTCAATAATTTCAGACATGGTATCAGGCTAGTATATGCAAAATACGTGAATTTGATCCTAGAAGTCCACTACGTTGTTTCTGCAAATTCTGGTGGAGCACAATATTTCAAATCCACAGGTATAGCATCAATACTTGATTCACCATCAATATTTTTGTAAACCAAATTTTTGAGCCAATTAACATTATCAGTATCTGGATATTCAGATCTATTGTAAGCTCCTCTACTTTCTTTTCTGATTAAAGATCCTTCTATCATTAATTTAGAAGCCAAAAGCAGATTATCTAGTTCCAAGTACCTAGCCCATTCATATCCATCAGCAGATGGGTTATCTGAATTATCAACACCTTTATTTTTCAGATAATTGGTTAAGTCAGCTATTTTTGATAATCCTTCAATAAGACTTTTTTCTTCTCTTATAACCCAGCAATGGGTTCGCATTATAACTTTTATTTGTTTTTTGATGTCTCTTGGATTGATATTTTTTAACTGTCTTTTTGTATCAATAGCAGAATTGATAGCATTTTGTAACTGAAGTTCATCAATTTCTACCGATTCTGTCGCTGCAGCACCTAAAGAAGCATTCTCTCCTGCAACCCTCCCAAAAACTAAAGTGATCATCGAAGTATATCCCTGTGGTCTGGCATGACCATATACCCCTGCGCCAATCGCTCCTCCTGCATAAAGACCCGGTAAAGAGGTTTCACACTTACCATTTATTTTGACTCCACCAATTGTTGTATGTGCTTGAGGTGCAGTCTGTATCAATTTATCCAAAGGCGATGAAGGATTTCTATTACCATTTACATCAATATAAACTTTTTCCTTATCTGTCCCCTTTCCTTCCATAACTTCTTTCCATATCGCGTAACACATATATTCTTTAGTAGCTTTATCTCTTGATTTTAAATCGATACCATACTTAGGCATTATATCTTCGCCTTCAATATTCAAAAACACAGATTCAGGTTTAAAAGGCCTGTCGGTAGCTACATATTGACAAGTTTCCATATCAATTAACTCGGCTCCCGCCCTATATGCGGCACCATGACCGTCTCCTGTTTCAAAAGGAGATACAGTCGTTGGCGCAAATATATGGCTATAAGAACCTGTTGCCAATACCACTGACTTTGCCTTAATAACTACTAGTTCGTTGTTTTCGCAATCCAATCCTAAAGCACCAACTACTCTTCCAGAATTTACCAATAAATCTATTAAAACAGTGTTGTTTTTAACCGTTATATCCCTTTTTGATACCTGCTCGGTTAAAATATCCATTATCGCGTGTCCCGGCTGGGAACCATAATCATACTTGTCATTATGATGATTCCCGTCAGCTTCACCTTTGATTTTAAAATAAAAACTACGGGCATATGTATGTTCAGGGTCCATTTCAACAAATACGGATCCATCTTCATTCCTCCTAAAATCTATACCCCATTCTTCCATTTCATGAACTCTATCTGCAGATTCATCGGATAGAATTTTTGCTAAATCTTGATTTCCTAAATAACCTCCATATGACAACAAATCAATCATCGAAGTTTCGGTACTATCAGATTTATCTCCTCCCCAGGATCCAACTGCAGAACTTATCCCTACCCAAAGCGTGCACCCGCTATTACCAAGTCTCCCTTTAAGCATCATCAATACTTTCGAACCCATGTCATGAGCTTCAATTGCTGCCCTGCATCCGGCTCCTCCTCCTCCTATTACTAAAACTTCCGTTTCTAACGATTTGTACATACGAAACTCCAATTATTATTTTCGGTCTCTTATTAATCGAGCTATAAGTTCATTGCTCGGAAATTCATCTGTTTGTTTTTTTGAATAGATTAAATCTCCATCGAAAGTTATTTCAAATGCCCCTTCTGTACCAGGAATCAATTGAATTCCACTTATATCCCATGAAAATTCATTCATTAAGATTTCTGCCAAACTGGCAGCCTGAGGAACATAATCTCAAGGCACGCAATATTCTATTGTGACTAAAGGCTTGTTTTCAGGATTAAGTAACATCTAATCTCCATAATAAAATTAATTGCTATAATATACTTTGAATTTATATAAATCTACCCAAATAAAACCAATATAGATTAGAAGCGTTATCTAAGCATAAATTCCAACGTTTGCATGTTAAATTCTTTTGGATTTTCAATATTATGCAAATGCCCACCATTTTGCCAAATAACCATCTCACTTTCAGATATTTCATTTTTTACCTGCAGGGCATATTCAACAGGAGTTGCTAAATCAAAACCACCTACAGTAATAAGTGTAGGAACTGAAATTTGACTCAATCTATTAACTGAATTATGCCGTAAATCAGCTATGTACTGTGCAATCAAAAATTTTTTGTTGTAATTCTTTTTGACGGCCGACTCAATCATGTTTTCTACTAAAGATGGATTTTCTCTCATAAAACTTGGAGTTAAGAACCATAAGACATTAATTTCGTAAAACTCTCTCATATCAAGTTTCTTTAGTAAATTTATTTGAGCTTTAAATTTTCTTTCAGCATAACCTTCTGTGCTAGCCCATGTACCGTGTAATTGGAGAGAATACGCTATATCTGGGCGTTTTATTACAATCTCTTGAGCAACACAGGAGCCAAGTGAAACCCCTGAAAAATGTGCTTTCTTAAAACCTAGGTTATCTACTAAAGACAATACATCTTCAGCCATCAATGAGACACTAAATTCAGAATCTGAACCTTCAGTTTTACCTACGCCTCTGTTATCAAAAACTATACATTCAAAATACTTACTATAATCTTTAATTTGGTTATCCCAACCAGAATGATCAAGACCTGTACCCATTATTAAAACAAGTGGGACTCCAGAACCATGTCTTTCATAGTACATATTAATACCGGTAGAAAGTTCTAAAGTTGGCATGTTGGTTAATTTACAAGAGATCTGATTGGCAATCCAGGATTTAAACCAGATATAAACTTTTCATTTTCAACAACTACTATACCGTTTACCACCACATGCACCATACCTACTGGAGATAAAGTCGGATTACCATAAGTAGCTTTATCGATCACAGTTTTTGGATCAAAAATTGCTAAATCTGCATCTGCTCCAATCCTGATTCTACCTTTATTATTCATTGAAGGCACTAGTTTTTCCATCCTTAAAGCAGGCATAAAACTCATTTTCTTAATCGCATTTAACATAGATAAAGATTTTTTTTTCCTTACATATTCTCCCAACACTTTCGTATAAGAACCCGCAGTCCTTGGATGACCTTTTCCGTTTTTGATATAACCATCAGTAGCAATCATAGTAATGTCACTGGATACTGCTAAATCAACAATTTCATCGGGAATCATATGCAATATCACCATTCCCCCAATCTCCCTGTAGTGGTGGAATGAATCCTCATCTAATCTCTCCCCCGTATCGGCCCATTCCAAATTTCCATAATCCATTCCAGTTTTCTCTTGCCAACCTTTATTGAACATAGGTGCTTCTATCCCAGTCATACCGGCACTGTAAGGATAACATTCTGTTGTAACATCGAGTCCCTTGGAGCTAGCATCTTTTATCATTGATATCAGTTCTGGGACCATAACATTACCGCTACTTCCTATATGTACTAAATGAAGAGATGCACCACTAATAGCAGAAGCTGCTATTAGTTCTGATAAACCTTCAATCGCATCGTTAGGGGGGGTTGGTCCCCAACCTCTCATATGAACGTGGCATACAGCATCATATTTAGATGCAATCTTAAAAACCTCCAGAACTTCCCACCAAGAAGCGCCTGGAGTATAAGCAATACCCATTCCAACTGCAACAGCACCATTTTTTAAACCATTCTCAATCATTTCGTTGATTCTTTTGATTTCAAGTTTCGAACCAGCCTTATTAGCACCATCAGCAATCGGCAAGCGGATTATTTCCCCTTTTAAGTCACTAATTTGAGTAATTTCTCCTCCAGGATCATTCATTATTGCAGTACGGACAGGTATGTGGCCTACGCTTACTCCATAATTAACACACGATTTACCTTTTCTTGATGAATACCAAGCTTTCACATCATCTGTACCGTATTCCAATTCAAGAGCTGAAGTTACACCATCTGATACCTGTATTGAATAGTTCTCAGGATCTTGACCATGTGAATGGAGGTCAATAAAACCAGGAGAAATTATTAAATCTGTGCAATCAAGTTCCTTAACTCCCGTAATATCATTACTTCCCAAATATTCAATAACACCACTTTTGATACCTATATTGCCTACGAATTCAATTTCTCGGTCCGGATCAATAATTAACCCTCTATTAAGAACTAAATCATATGTGACAGGCATTTTACGTTTCCCCATTATGTGTTTTAACTTTTAATTTTCCCACTTCAAATCAATACTCATCGAGAAGCATAGTTGTCATAGAATTAAAAATATCTTCGGGTGAGCGTTTTGATAAATTCCTCCTATATTCGCTTACCGGTAAATATTCATATACCTCTGGATTGTGTGCAATAAAACATTCAGCGTATCCCACCCGCGAGTGCATTGCAGCAGAACCACTGTCCATCACTTCACTAAGCTTTCGTTGCAAAGGA
The DNA here is from genome assembly GCA_964424315.1 of uncultured Dehalococcoidia bacterium. GTDB lineage: Bacteria > Chloroflexota > Dehalococcoidia > Lucifugimonadales > OSU-TB39 > OSU-TB39. The sequence continues at coordinate 4,692 of CAYRIG010000074.1, forward strand.
CTTTCATCGCCGTAATGTTGAGAGGTGAATTTATTCATTGCTCTAGCTTTTTGCTTTAATGTATCTGTTATATCTACAATCACATTAGGAATTCTTATGTTTAGGTTTTCAAGAACGTTTGTCCTGCCAGGCTGAACGTGATAAAACACCTGAGCTGCTTCTCCTCCAGTATCACCACCTGTAGGAGCATAAGGTTTTCCTGGACGAATCCCAGAAGCAGCATCAATTGCTAGTAAAGTCATCTGGGTTGTTACAGCATGAGCCGGCACCGTATCATGTGGCCAATGTGTGATAATTATATTTGGACGTATTTCTCCAATCACATCAGCTATGTCACTTATAATATCTTCTCTAGGAAGCATTATCTCATCATTATATCCAAGAAATCGGACATCGGTTACACCAAGTTCACCAGCTGCATTAACGAGTTCACCGTGTCTTTCCTCAACTAATTTTTCCATATCAGGACTTACTCCTGAATCTTTGTATTCATCTATTGCTTTCAAATGATGCGACAAGCCAGTGGTAGGAGTAAGAACACAAACCTGATCTCCCCTAGCCGCATGCTTAGCAATAGTACCACCGGCATATAAGATTGCATCTTTCGGATGTCCACCTATATTCAATATTCTTAATGGTTCTGTCATATTTTAAATTACCTCTCTTTAGATTCTTTATAAATTATCTGTTCTATAATATATGTTCTAAATATTTATCCATATTGTTGCTAAATTCTCTACTCACTGTATCCACGTAATGCCTGATGCTGTACAACTTACATGTTGCATCACCTACATTACCAGAATCAAATTCACCAAATGATTCCCAAAATTCACCTACTTTTGTCAATTTGCTAAACGGATGAGCATGAATATCTTCACCATCTAAACAAGTCGTTCTATATATTATTTCCGCCAAATGGACATAGGTCGAAGACTCATAATCAACACCAAGCATTAATAATTTACCACCGTTTAAATAAGCCTGATACATAGGCGAATAAGTCCCAAAGGTAAAACCAGATTCTTCTCTATCCCATCTGGATTTTAACCCGACTTTTTCCAAATGACGGCTAACGTATTTTTTTGCCTGAATTCCTCTAGCAGATACAGAATGGGAGTAATGATCTGACCTATAAGTACCATCCATATTTCTAAAATATTCTGTTAACCAACCTACCGTGGAACGACTTTTATTTATATCCCAATTTATGTGTCTTTGATCCCATTCAATTAAGTTAAAAGAAGGCATTAAAATAAGCCCATTATCGCCAACAACAGATTCTAAAGCCGAGATTACCGTACCTGCACCACCATCAATAATGCCTAAACTCTTGAATGAAGAATGGATAAACAACAAATCTCCCTTCTCAACTCCGAGAGCTTCTAAATCTTCTACTAACCGTTTTTCAGTGTACATATGTGATATGGATAGTTTTCTCTTAAAATTCTATTATCGCTCTTCCAAAAATTTCGCCATTGTCTAAATCTGTATACGCTTCAATTATTTGCTCAAACTTATACCTTTTGGTTATTAACCTATCGAGATCAAACTTGCCTTCTGAATGTAACCTTAAATACATAGGGAATTCTTTTTCAGGATATGTAGCACCCAAACTGCCTTTGTATATACGTTGGGAAAACATAAATAACCCTGGGTCCAGTGTCATTTCTGGACCAGGTATACCTATTAATACGGCAGTGCCGCCAATATTATCGGCTCCTGGACCTCCTCCTCGTGTTGAAGGAAGTATTTGTTCGTTGGTGATTTTGACTCCAACAGCATCAAAAGCATAATCAACTCCACCATCTGTTAAATCTACAATTTTATTTACAGGATTTGACTCTGATGCATTAACCAAATGGGTAGCACCAAATTCTTTTGCAAATTTTAATTTGTCATCCAATAAATCAACTGCTATGATCGGGTAAGCTCCAATTATAGATGCCATTTTTATTGCAGATAGCCCCACTCCTCCTACTCCAAATACTGCTACGGATTCGCCAGTTTTAACATTAGCTGTATTAATCACAGCTCCTGCACCGGTTAAAACTGCACACCCTATAATACAACTGACATCAACTGGTTCATCATTAGGAATCTTAACTACATACTCTCCGTCAATAATACAGTCTTGAGCCCAGGTAAAAGCCCAGGCACAATTTATAAGTTCATCCTTATAAGTTGCTCCAGGCGGGGTCTTATCAGGCCTACCTTTAAATGGATTCCTTGGAACCCATGTAACGATACAATGATCTCCTTCTTTAACATGTGCTACATCATCTCCAACATGAGTTATTACGGCCGTAGCCTCATGACCAAAACCATAAGGCCTAGTTGTTTTAGGGTCTTTCATTTGATTCAATTGGGAATGACATACGCCAGTAGAAAACATCTTTACCACCACTTGATGAGGCTGAGGATCGGGAATTTCAATAGCATCAATAACCAATTCCTTACCATATTCTGTTTGAATCGCTGC
>CAYRIG010000075.1:0-7098 GCA_964424315.1 uncultured Dehalococcoidia bacterium
TCATCATTGCCGGATCAGTAGAAATCCCCATCAAAATGTCATGCATGTTACCTAAAGCAAGTCGTCGAAACATCTGAATTTGGTTATTCATTATCTTGCCTTGAGTTAATTTTGAATAACCAGTAGCAAAAACACCATGCCAAAACAAAGACATCTTTTCAATCAGTGGCGTTTCAGAAATCGTCATGCGATAGAGGAATTTTGATTGAGCCCCAGACATACCTAGTCCTCCAGAAAAATCCGGGCAATGCCTGTAAAGAACATCGTAATCTATCCCGTCACTTGCATTAGGATCCAATAAATCATCTACAATTTTTTCGTAAGATATAGATTCAATATTTTCTAGTTGACTCGCCGTGGTTCCAAATGCAGCCCTTCGAAATAAATGCGCTTTTAATTGTAAATCCGATTGCGTTGATACCATTCTACCTCCCTGAATTCAAAGATATATTTGTCTATAAATCTGAATCAAACATTAAAAATGAATACTTTTAATGACCATTCTTTATAAAGTCAAATTTATCAAAATTTCCATTTACAATCTCTGGCGCATCTAAATGTAACCAGTCTTCAAGCAAAGTAGTGTATGTCTGCCTAAAATCATTATTGAAATGCAAATCTCCATCAAGGTGATCTTCAGGTTTCAAAGAAGGATATTCTCCGTACATACCACCTTTGACAGAATCACCAATAATAATCGCTATTCCGCCTGAACCGTGATCAGTTCCAGATCCATTATCTTTAATCCTTCTACCGAATTCTGAAAACAAAAATAAGGTTGTCTCTTTACCTCTACCATGCTCATGCACATCATCCATAAAATCCCCAACCGCACCATCTACTTCTTTCCAAAGCTTTTCATGGGTTTCCAACTCTCCCGCATGAGTGTCAAAACTACCGTGCTGCGTATAGAAAACACGTGTGCCTAAATCAGCAAACATTACCTGAGCAGCACTTTTTAGGCTTTGTCCCATTGGATCACTGGCATATTCAATTGAAGATTCGTACATAGCCGGAGCTGTCCTTAAAATATCCGCACCTTTTAATGCGTCAGTCCCGGTTTGACCTAAGAAATCCATTACCGAATCTTTACCTTGTGCCCCGCCATACATCTTCGCAAAGGTATCAAGAGCAAATTTTCTCAAAAAATCATCTTGGATATCTGGAAATAATCCATAAGTCTCCAAGTCACCCACAGACGCCACAGGGACACCCCGACAACCTAATGCCCTTGGCAAGCCTCTTCCAAAATTAACACCAGTAAGTACATTTTCGCTTTTTGGGTCTATATCTCTTATAGCTCTACCAAGCCAACCTTCCGTCCCTACATCATCTGGCAAAGCCGTGTGCCAAATATCCATGGACCTAAAATGCGACCTATTCGGCTGAGGATATCCTATACCATGGATAATGGCCACTTTACCTTCATCCCATAAACGTTTTATAGATTCCATACCGGGTCTAAAGCCCAATTCGTCGTTTATAGGAAGAACATCTTCAGGATTTATTTTGACACTTGTCCTAAAATCATTATAAAAGCCGTTAGTGTACGGAACGATTGTATTCAAATAATCGTTCCCTCCAGATAATTGAAGTACAACTAAATTATTATCTACAGCTGATTTACCATTAGTAGCCATAGTTACCTCCCTATTACAACATGATTTCGCTTACCTAATCTAAGAATAATTTGGAAATAATCTACACTAAGCCTTATCTGTATTCAATACAAACCACCATCAAACTTAAGGGTAATTTTCTTATATTGCCAAAATAAACATCCTAAAAAGTATAGCGGCACGACTTTAAGTACAAGATATTTATAATAATGACATTTTCAAATTCGGCCCTACTTAAAAAACAAATATCATGATAAACAAACATACTTTAAAGCACCTACTACACCAACCTGAAAAGATTATAAAAATAGTAACTCCAACTATTGATAAAATCCCAGAAACAACAATCCTGCGATTTCCTCAAGTTATCAAGCAGAAAAACACAGAAAGTTTGATTCACAACCGAGCTACAAAATTTGTAGTACACAGGCCAAATCAAAACAATTCAACTGCTTACAATCAAAAAAAAGAGGTTTCAAACCAATCTCAAACCACCATCCACAAATTACATATAGATATACCTGATATAAAATTAAGCACTGGACAAATTACCCAAACACTTGCATCTGTGAAAACGAAATGCTTCAATTATTTCAACGAAAAAGCCAGCTGATTTAACTTAATTAAATTGCTAACAGTCTTCTTGTATACCTTGCTCCTTTAGACAAAATTAGGACCTATCAGTAATCTTGACACACATTACTAAGAAACCATAACATTGTCGTAGGCCGAGGTAGCTCAGTCGGTAGAGCACAGCACTGAAAATGCTGGTGTCGCCAGTTCGATTCTGGCCCTCGGCACACCTTAGTTAAAAATTGATATGACTCAATCGCGGGAGTAGCTCAGCGGTAGAGCACTACCTTGCCAAGGTAGATGTCGCGGGTTCGAATCCCGTCTCCCGCTCCAAAACACAAACCAACATACTTTGGTTTTTATCTCCCCTTACTTGAACCTGTTGTTATCCAATGCTAAACTCGACCCACTTCAAACTAATTTGATTACCAGGAGATTTCTAAATGGAACCTAAAATAATAGTTGATTATCTTAATGAAGTTGGAGAAGGGCCTTTGTGGCATCCCTACGAAAAGCGTCTTTATTGGGTTGATATTACTGGAGGAAAAATGTTCTGGTACGAACCTTCAACTCAAACTCACGACCAATTTTTTGAAGGGAAAACTATAGGAGGATTTACAATACAAAAAGATGGTTCATTCTTGTTATTTATGGAAAATGGTTCGATTGCTTCGCTTAAAAAAAATCGCATGGAATATATTGTGTCGGAAATAGAAGAAGAGAGGGGGATGAGGTTCAATGACGTAGTAACAGATCCTGAAGGAAGAGTTTTCGCTGGAACAATGCACCAAAATTCGGACTTAGCTTTAAAAGGAGAAAAACTAGGTAGCTTATATAGAATTGATAAAGACATGTCAATTAACAGGGTATTGGAAGGAGCTAAAATTCCAAATGGAATGGGTTTTAGCTTGAACCATAAAATAATGTACTACACAGATTCAGGCGACAAATCAATCTATTCTTTCGATTATGACAAAAATACCGGGAATATATCAAACCAAAAAGCATTTATAACTTTCGCAGATGATAGGGGTTTACCTGACGGTATGACCGTAGACTCAAATGGTGATATATGGTCTGCAAGTGCTGGTGGATACAGCTTGAATCAATATAGCGCTACTGGAATAGAAAAACAATCGATCAAGTTCCCCGCATTTATGGTTTCAAGTGTAACATTCGGGGGTGACAATCTGGACGATATATTTGTAACCACTATTGGTGGAGAAAATAAAAAAGATAATGGTGCTGGAGCAGGAGCACTTTTCCACCTCAATTTGGGAATTAAAGGAAATCCAGAGTTTCTTTCTGAAATCTTAGTTTAAATTTCATCAATTCATAAATCAGCGTTAGGATAATGTACAAAGATGAATAAAAGAAAATTAGGGAAAACTGAACAATTATTATCTGTTATAGGATTTGGGGCGATCGTCTTTGTTAACGAAAATAAGAAATTTGCTGAAGATAGTGTCTCTCGTGCAATTGATTCAGGAATAAATTATTTTGACATGGGCCCCGGGTACGGCAATGGTCAGGCAGAAGAATTGGGAGGTCCTGCAATAAAACCATATAGAAACAAAATTTTCCTTGCTGAAAAAACAGGTAGTCGCACAAAAAACGAAGCGCTGATAGAACTTAAAAAATCACTGGTTAAAATGGACACAGACTACTTTGACTTATATCAATTTCATGCGGTTAAAACTTTAGAGGAAGTGAAAATTTTAACAGGCCCTGATGGAGCATTGGAGGGATTCATAGAAGCGCAAAAACAAGGACTTATACGGTACTTGGGATTTTCCGCCCATAGCGAAGAAGCCGCCTTGGCACTTATAGAACAATTCAATTTCGATTCTGTTTTATATCCTCTAAATTTTGTAACTTGGCATCAAGGCCATTTTGGACAATCCGTTATAAATGCGGCAACAGATAAAGAAATGGGTATACTTGCACTTAAAACCCTAGCAAAAACACCACGAGAAAACAGGCACGAAGGGAATTGGCAAAAAGCTTGGTATAATCCAGTGGAAACATACGATGAGGCAAAAACAGCCCTCAGATGGACTCTTTCTTTACCAGTGACTTCATGCGTAAGTCCAAGTCACGCCGAATTATTATGGTGGATGGTAGATGCCGAAAAAGAAATAAAACCATTGTCTAAAAATGATGATATTAAAATCGCAAATAGAACAAAAGGGATTAAGCCAATTTTCTCGAATCTTTAGCAGCCACCGCTAATAAAGAATTATATTTATAAACCTACTTTCATTTATTTACATCTTTTAATAACGAATTCACTTCTTTTAATGTATCCTCAGCACCTTGAGCTACCCAACCAAAGTCCCCTCCAACAACACCAATTTGGCCGCCCTTTTTGAACCATTGTTCAGCAATTTCTAAAGTGACTGTGAACATACCCCAAGGCACATTGTATTCTTTACACTTATCCAAAACTTGTTGAAATATAGGTTCAGTTTCTTTTTTACCTATTCCAGGAGTCATGCCAAAAGACATAGCTAAATCATTCGGACCAATCATTATTCCATCCACTCCATCTACCTGCAAAATACTGTCCAGATTTTCCACAGCTTGAACAGTTTCTATCTGAGGGAAAACTAATGTTTGTTCATTTGCATTTTCCCAATATTCGTCTGGAGTTTTACCATATCTATCTGTATATCGTGGACCCCAACTTCGAATTCCTCTAGGGGGATACTTTGCAGCGGTTATTGCTTGCTCTACTTCATCGGCAGTATTAGTGAACGGTACTATAACACCATCAGCTCCAAAATCAAACGCTTGATTAATAAGTGCCCTATCATTCCAAATAACTCTTACAATAACTTCAGACTGAGTTGGATTTAAGCCCTTGATTATACTAAAAAGGGTATCAGTCCCAATAACACTATGCTGAGTGTCTACAAGCAAATAATCAAAACCGGCATTAGCCATAACATGTAACGTCAACGGATCATTGACGGTCACCAATGCACCCATAACTGCTTTACCTTGCTTGAGTTTTTGCTTAACTTTATTTTTCACAAGTATCTCCTCAAAATCCAATTTACCCATAGGCTAGATGAGTATTTCATTTTTGTAAATAGAAGTTTCTGGACTAATAATTACTTCTTCATACTAAAAATAATTCACAACAACACTTCACATACTTCTATAATGCAAATATTATGTGTGAAAACTTCAAAACAAGTAAAACAAAAATAAATGCAAACTGAAATAACCTCATTTGACGCAACTGAATTGGCTGACTTAATTATTACTAAGCAATTATCTCCAGTCGAAGTCATGAGATCTCATCTTGAGCTTATTGAAAAAATAAACCCGCAAATAAACGCCTTAGTCACTCTGGCAGATGATTCTTTGGAAAAAGCCAAGAAATCTGAAATAGCACTACTCAAAGGTGAGATAAATGGCCCATTGCACGGTGTACCTTTTACTGTAAAAGACTGCTTTGACACAGAAGGAATCCTAACCACCCGCGGATCAAAATTGTTTTCTAACTATATACCAACCAAAAACGCAACTGCAGTAAATAGAATGCTTAATGCAGGTGGTATTATTATAGGTAAATCCAACATGCCCGAATTTGCATTGTGGTGGGAAACAGGGAATTTGGTTTTTGGGACTACGAATAATCCTTGGGATATAACAAAAACACCTGGTGGTTCAAGTGGCGGAGAAGCAGCTGCAATAGCAAGCGGCATGTCACCTATAGGACTAGGTACAGATGTCGGAGGGTCAATAAGACAACCTGCACATTATTGCGGGATAGTAGGTCTAAAACCTACTCATGGAAGGATTCCTTTAACCGGGCAATGGCCTGAAGTTTTATTGCGATATTTCCATGTAGGTCCAATGGCAAGATCGGTAAGAGACGTGGCTTTGGGATTAAAAATACTTTCCGGTAGCGATGGCAGAGACCCATATTCGGTCCCTGTACAAAAACCGGAAATACCTAATTTTGATTTGAAACTTCCAAAACTTAAAATAGGTTATTGCCAAGAAGGACCATTCGAACCTGTGTCAAAAGAAATCCAATCCTCAGTCAGGGAAGCTGCACATCAATTCGCTTCTTTGGGTTGTAGCGTCGAAGAAGTTGATTTATCGCATTGGGACTCTTGGTCTTCCCAAAGTATTTCGATGGCATTTTTCTTAGGAGAAGGGGCATATTACCTTGACCCTTTCATTAAAGGAAAGGAAAACGATCTTGCACCCTCAATGCAAAAAAGGTTAGACCAACGGACTCCTACAATAAATGAATATTTAGAAGGTTACGAAAATTGTGAAAATCTGAGAAAAGATATTACTTCCATAATGAATCAATTTGATATTTTGCTATGCCCAACTAGCCCTACCACTGCACACCCACATGACCAAACTTTCATATCAATTAATGGAACGGAGGTTCCAGGCCGCAATTCTCTGAGAGCAACGATACCTTTTGATCTTAGTGGATCACCTGCATTAAGTCTGCCATTCAAGCTAGATAATAATGGTTTACCTATAGGGGTTCAACTAGTGGGTAAACATTTCGAAGAAACCAAACTGCTTCATGCAGCTTCAAAACTAGAAACTAAATATAAATTTCCACAATTATGAATGAACGTAAAGCTTGACCAAAGTAGCCAACGAATCTATAATCCAAAACCAAGCGTATACTGGCACGGACACAATAAATAAAAGGGTTGCACAGTGAATTATTTGCGTGAAAGATTCGTTCAATTTGGAATAATAGGAATAATCCTTGGAATCATTATTGGAATATTGATTCCAATGTTTATTGGAGGAGATGGGTCTTCTACATCTGTTGGAGATAGGCTTCTTTTAACCGGAAACCCACAAAATGCCGGTCTTAATATACCTATATCAACTGCTGGTGCCTCTGCAGCTGGAT
>CAYRIG010000076.1:0-7047 GCA_964424315.1 uncultured Dehalococcoidia bacterium
ACCTCTTTTAAAGGCCCGCACTAAATACAATATTTGCTTTGCTCTTGTCATGCCCACATAACAAAGCCGTCGTTCTTCTTCCATTTCCTGTTCATCTTCCATGGAACGTGAGTGTGGAAGTAAGCCTTCCTCCATCCCAATCATGAAAACAACTGGAAATTCTAGTCCCTTTGATTGATGAAGAGTGATTAAGGTTAATTTATCTTCTTGCTCAGATAAATTGTCAGTATCGGTCATTAGTGATATGGATTCAAGAAATTCTTCAATTCCTTGTTCTGGATTCAAATCCTGAAACTCATTTGCTATATTTATGAATTCTTGTATGTTTTCCCAACGTTCTTGGCCTCTATCGGGTTTATTTACAATATGTTTTTGATATCCTGAACAACTTAAGACAAATTTTATAAAATCAATTAATGGTTCGTTTTGAACGACGTCTACTATTTGATCCACCAAATTTTTGAAAGCTGTTAGCGATTTAATTGCTCTTTGATTTAATCCGGTACTGTTTTCTTCGCCGGTAATGGTTTGGCTAAGGGTTTCATATAGACTTAATTCTTGATTTTGTGATATCCACAAAAGATGGTCAATGGTTTTGGTCCCAATGCCTCTTGGAGGGTTGTTGATTATTCGCATTAGGCTGACATTATCCGAAGTATTGATAGCTACTCTTAAATAGGCTATTGTGTCCTTTATTTCTTGTCTTTGGTAAAACTTCAAACTTCCAACAATCTGATAAGGTGTTTCTGTTTGCAGGCATATTTCTTCCAAAGATCTTGATTGTGCATTAACTCTGTACATAACAGCGCAATCTCTAAGAGTTAATGGATAATTGGCAATTATATTTCTTATCTGCCTTATTACGAACATAGCTTCTTCTTTATCGTTGTAAGCTTCATAACTTGAAACTCGAGTACCTTTGTCGTTATTTGTCCATAAATCTTTTTCAACGCGATTTTTATTTTGAGTTATTATTGATTGCGCTGCATTCAATATAGTTTGTGTAGACCTGTAGTTTTCTTCCAAGGCTATAACTTTCGCATTAGGGAAATCAGACTGAAAACTCAATATGTTACGGATATCTGCATTTCTCCATGAATAAATTGATTGGTCAGGGTCTCCAACCACACAAATGTTCTGATGTGTTTCTGTTAACATTTTAGCTATTTCATATTGAGACGTATTAGTATCTTGGAATTCATCGACCAAAACTTGTTGGAATCTTTCTTGGTACGATTCTTTAACGTCTTTTCTTGATTTAAACAATTTCACGGTCAATAGAAGTAAATCATCGAAGTCTACAGCTGGAGTTTTAAGTAGTTGTGTTTGATATCTTTCGAAGATTCTGAGGACTATTTCTTCAAAGTAATTATTTTTAGATGCTTTAAAATCTTCTACGTCCATCAATTTGCTTTTTGATTTAGATATTGTTGATAAGATAGCTCTTGGTGGATATCTTTCCGAATCAATATTGAGTTCTTCCATTATCATTTTGATGCAGGCAATTTGGTCAGTATCATCATATATGACGAATCTTCTATCCAACCCAATTTTGTCACCATCTCTTCGAAGCACTAGCGCGCAAAAGGAATGAAAAGTCCCTACAAACATATTATTGTTGGGATTTGGTATTAGTTCCTCAATACGATGTTTCATCTCTTTAGCTGCTTTATTTGTAAATGTCAAAGCAGCAATCTGGTATGCATGAACGTTATTGTTAATTATTAGATTTGCAATCCTAGAAGTAATAACTCTTGTTTTACCACTTCCAGGGCCTGCTACGACTAATACTGGACCTTGTGTGTGTTCTACGGCTTGACGTTGATTGGTATTAAGAGAGGATAAAAATTCTTGTTCAATCTTCATATAGATATAGTATGAACATTTCTATATCTTTACAAACCTATTTAATGCGTGTTTTTAATCGTGAAAATAACAGATTAGTTTATTATCTTGATGATAGGTTCGATATTGACATATTTAGAGAATGAATCAGCAAAAAACCCAATTTTTTGGGTATGATTAAAATTAACTGTTGATTGTATGTCATTTAAGTCAGCCATTATTTCTTGAGTAGATTTTTCAACTACATAAACAGGGATGTCTTTTTCTTCAGCTTCATATTTCACGTATTCTATAGGTTCAATTCCATTAGTGAGGATTAAACATTCTGGTTCCGTTTCTAACGATGCCATTTGTAAATCTGGTCTATCTCCCCTTATAACAGCAGCTTTCCGGTTTCTAGTCGCAAAGTATGATTTACCTGGATCTAGACCCATTCCTCCTACTAAGAAATAATCAATCAATTTATCTTCGGGTTCAGTATCAGTAACTAATTTAGCCTCAAGATGTTTTGCTACGTCTAGTAGACTTATTGCCATAAGCGATTTATCTTCGGGAATCATGCCTAGGCAAGCTACTCCATGTTGTTTTAGCTGTGGTAAGACAGTTTCTTCTAATTCAGTTTTTCGGTAACGCAACTGTTTATTGATGATGATACCTATAATCTTGTCATTATAGGTGGTAGTTAATTTACGCAATGACAAATTAGGCATATCAGAAGTATGTGTCGATACAATCAATACGTTTGCCTCCAATTCATCAATTATTGTTTGCATTATGTCGTCACTTAGCGATGACGTTATCTCTATAGCCAGAGCATTGTTTTGAGCCGCAGCTTCCTTCACTATAGATTTAAGGTTTTCGATATCCGTTTTATTGATTTCTTCAGAATTAATTTCAATAGATGTAGGACCCTTGTATTTAGTTTGAAGACTGGAATAAATTTCATCTTCTACGGTACTAGTTTCAGAGGTAGAAGATAATTTGATAAGATTTAATCCTGCCCCCGCTTTTTCTAATTGTAATTTTAAAGCAGATGCCGTAGCAGTTTTTCCCGAACCATTACTATCTGAGATTATTGCGAGAACTGACATGTTGTAGGCGAATCCTTTTACTAATCAACTACGATTATAACAAATTCCTTGGAATCTAAGTATGTGTGTCATAGGAAAAACAAATTGTTTTTGTGTTAATCTAGAATTGTGGATAGCTATGGGCACGAATTTTAGATTTTCTAAATATTTATTGGTTATATTAGCAGCAAGTGTAGTCCTCGTAACTTTTGGATGTTTTTCCAATATTGAGACTCCTGAAAAGGAACGGAGAATTCAAGAGTTAAACAAGGTATTGATGTGTCCAGTTTGCCCTGGGGAGTCAATAGATCAATCTCAAAATGAACTTTCTTCCCAGATGCGTGCAATAGTTATAGAGAAAATTGATGAGGGGTGGACAGACGAACAAATAAAAAATTACTTTGTGGAAAGATACGGGCCAAGGGTAGTCATGAACCCTCCCTTTACAGGTTTTTCTATAACAGCATGGATAATACCTCCATTTATACTGGTTTGTGCTGCTATCTTATTTGTATTCTATATAAGATCTAAGTTGCGAGTTGAGTAGCGAATTAAATGATAGTTGATATTGGTAATTTTTCATTAATCTTGAGTTTGGTACTTGCCGTTTATATTGCATGCTCTTTAATACTAGGACAGTCATTAAGCGTTAACGTCCTAATAGCTAGCGGCAGGTCGGCATTATATGCAGTACCATTTTTGGTCGCTATTGCCACCTTTGCATTGGTTTACGCTTTTGTAAATAATGATTTTTCAGTTAAATATGTTGCAGAAAATAGCAACTTGGAAATGCCTAGAGTTTATACTTGGGTAGCATTTTATGCAGGAAATGCTGGTTCTTTATTGTTTATATGTCTAGTATTTTCAGTTTTGGCTATTGTCGTCTCCAATCATGTTTTTAAACGTGCGCCACTGATTGCTTCCTACAGCATAGGTACAATGATAGTTATCTTAACGTTTTTCTTGGCAGTAACTGCATTTTTGGCTGAGCCTTTTGATCGTTTAGCAAATGTACCTCTTAATGGAGAAGGTATAAATCCATTATTAGTACATTTTGGAATGTTCGTTCATCCACCTATGCAAATGGCTGGCCTAATTGCAGTATGTATACCATTCAGCTTAGGTATAGGAGCTATGCTTGCAGGTAAAAATGGGATAGATACATGGATTGATGTAGGTCGGTTTTGGGGTATGTTGTCTTGGTGTGTTTTAACAATAGGACTGATTTTGGGGTCATGGTGGGCGTATACAATCCTTGGTTGGGGCGGTTACTGGGCTTGGGATCCAGTTGAAAATTCAGCTTTAATGCCGTGGCTTGTACTAACTGCGTTCATCCATTCTATTATCGTTCAAAAAAGACGTGGTATGTTCAGGATGTGGAATATAATTTTGGTTATTTTAGCTTTCACATTAGCAGAACTAGGTATGTTTATAAATCGAGGTGGCCCCGTACCATCTGTCCATTCTTTTGCCCAATCAACGATGGGTTGGGTGTTTTTGTCTTTCATGGTAGCAACTATGGTTGTATCACTACTGATTTTCGTATTTAGAGTTCGGATTTTTAGCAGTGATCGGAATCTTGAATCAGCTATTTGTAGGGAAAGTGCTTTTTTAGCTCAAAATGTTCTTTTCGTTATTGTTGCTATGGTCACTCTTTGGGGAACTTTATATCCTGTTTTTGCTGGTGTAGCTAGTGACACTGATTTGACAGTAGGCAAACCATTTTTTGATTTGGTTAATGGTCCGTTGCTACTGATGATTGTGATGTTAATGTCAATCGGGCCTGTACTGCCTTGGCGTAAAACAACAGCATCACAGGCATTCAGGCTATTGATCTATCCATTTGTTACTAGCTTGATTCTTATAATCGTTTTAATAATTCTTGGAATAACACAATTGCCAGCTATTGTAGGAATTTGGACCTGTTTTATGGCAATTTTCACTATTTCCCAAGAATGGATAAAAGGTTCAATTGCAAGACATAAAAGAGGAGAGAATTATCTATCTGCGATTATAAAAATATTAAATTCTAATAGGACTAGATATGGTGGATATATAGTTCATTTAGGGATTGCTATGTTAGCTATCGGTGCAATCGGGTCTTCATTTTACGATGTTCAAAAAGATTTTGTTTTGGCTCCGGGTGAATCGGCTACAATAGGAAATTATGAATTCAATTATCTTAATATTAAAGAATCGAATTTGGGCGATAGGATTGAGCAGGCAGCCGAATTTCGAGTTTATAAAAAACAAAATAATTTAGGTAGTATGGTTGCTAAAAGGACTTATTATCCTTCACATAATATTGCTGCTACTAGAGCGGCTATCAGGTCAAATCCTATAGAGGACTTTTATATAGTGCCCTCTGAATTCGGAGATGATGGTAAAGCTGTTTTTAGAGTTTATGTTAATCCTTTAGTTTGGTGGATGTGGATGGCGGGGCCGGTTATGATGTTAGGAGCATTTATTGCAGTGTCACACAAAATTAGTTATCAGCAAAATATTGGGGCAAGGAAAGCATGAAAAATGGATGATCAATTAATCGTTTTGTTTATAGCTTTCATTTTAGTATGTTTTTGTCTTGCGCTAGTGATACGTCCCTTTTTAACTGGATTTTCAAATTCAAATAGTAGCTCTATAAATGAAACTGATGATTTAGTAGCACAGATTTCAAGCGTGGTGCAAGAGGGCATAAGTAATGCTGAATTAGAGGTGATGGTTGGAAACCTTACGGAATCTGAAGGACAAGAATTAAAAAGGCTTTATATTGAAGAATCTAAAATTGCTTTAAATAGTCTAGAGGATTCCATTAGGGTGGAAAAATTACAACAGATGGATCTATTAGAAAAAAAATTATTTCCTAATGACGAAAATTAAATCTTTTTTTTTACTGGCAATTATCATATTTGTATTTCAGCACCAATCAACAACTTATGCCGATGAAAATATCGATTCTCCTGTTATAGTAGGCAACCTTATAAATAAGACCAATCCTGACTCCGGTTTATCTGGTATAGAAGTGTTCATGAGTGTGCCTGATACAACTAATCCGGCAACTGTAGCGATTACTGAAACAAATGGCAGATTTCAGTTCGCGCCAACAGAAGATATTTTAAGTGAAAATCTCTACGTATTTACTGTTGTTTATGAAAACGCGGTATATGGTACATCAGTGACAGGAGAAGAGGTTTTTTCAAATAAACCGATATTGATAGAAGTATATGATTCAACTAGAGATCAAAAGGTCTTATCTGTATTAAATCATTCTGTTTTTATCGGTGCTATAGATAAAATAAATATGCAAATAAGAGTTTTAGAAATGCAAACCTTATCCAATGATTCATCATTGACTTACATCCCAGACGATTCTCCTATGAGTTTGGTTAGGTTTGGATTGCCTTTGGGTTTTGAAAAATTAAGTTTGGATACGGTTCTTCAATTTTCTGAGGTTTTTGAAGTGAATCGTGGTTTTGCGCTTAATACCAGTGTTCCTCCGGGGCAACACGAAGTTCTGTACAGCTATGATATAAATTACAAAAACGCCGAACTTGTGATGGGAAGATCTTTGCCTTATCCAGTTGAAAGTTTCCGTATGATGGTCCCTGGGAATATTGGAGACTTAGATTTCGAAGGTACAGGTAGTAAAACAATCGTTGATGTAGATGGAAAAGTTTATCAATTGCTAGAAAAAAAAGAACTTTTGAGCTCAGATGAAATAAACATCAATTACAGAGGATTACCTGAACCATCAATTTATCAGAGATTTACAAGTCTCATGAGTTACAAAAACTTGATTGCTATGACTCCATTATTTTTAGGAATTTCTTTGTTTATGATAGTTGTATTGTCTATCTGGTATTACAAGTATGCTCATGGCAATAAGCAACAACGATTAGAGGGTCTAAATGATAAGATTGAAATCCTTAAAGAAATGAGAATCAATAGAGACAGGCTAAAAACCGGAGAATTAGACAAAGCATCATTTGAAAGAAGAGAGTCTGAACTGACTGATAAGTGGATTAAATAACTAATAATGTGTTCAAATATTTGGGGGATATGTTTTGACCAATCTGTTGCAATAGTATTAGAATTCTTTCTCAAATAATCAAAAAGAAAATATTTATTGGTGGTG
>CAYRIG010000077.1:0-1832 GCA_964424315.1 uncultured Dehalococcoidia bacterium
GTCTGTAATCTTCGCTGCATTTATTGTATGCCTGAAGATGGCAATAAATTTTGTGATAAAAAGAGACTAATCACACCAAATGAAATTTATAAGATAATTAATATATCTGCTGATTTAGGTGTAAACAAAATTCGTTTTACTGGTGGTGAACCCCTGTTACATCCACATATTGTTTCATTCATAAAAATGGCTTCCCAGACTCCTCGTATTGATCATGTTAATATCACCACAAATGCAATATATCTAAACAGAAATGTACTGAAATTGAAACAGGCAGGACTAAATGGTATTAATATTAGTCTCGATACTTTAGATTCCAATAAATATGCACTTATAACACGAAGAAGTTTATTTAATTATGCTATGGAAGGATTGGAAGCAGCCCTGTCAACTGAATTTAATTCTGTTAAAATTAATGTAGTTGTGTTAAGGGGATTTAATGATAATGAGTTAATAGATTTTATAAAATTGACAAAAAACAATCCTATCACTGTTCGATTCATTGAATTGATGCCTTTTGATGCCCATCAAATCTGGAAGACAGGAAAATTCATGAGTGCAGCCCATATTAAACAAATAATACTGAATGAATTTTCTGAGATGTTACCGGCAGACGGAACTCGAACGGAGCATGATATTTATCAGATACCCGGTCATTTGGGGAAGGTAGCAATCATCCCAGCTTTTTCACGAAATCTGTGTAATGGTTGCAATCGTATTAGAATCACTGCAGATGGGAAAATTCGTAATTGTCTCTTTGCGAATAAAGAATACAATCTATTGGATAAAATGCGGAATGGGTGTAGCAATGATGAATTGAAAGGAATATTAACAGAAACAATGTGGAAAAAACCATTAGATGGATGGTCAAATCATGAAAATTACAAGAAAGTCAGAAAATCTATGGCACAGATTGGAGGATAAATAAACTGATAATGGAAAGAAAACTAAAAAATATGTTTAAGTTATCCGAATGGTCAGGTGCTGTAGGGGATATTGGTACAACACTTCCTATTGCCTTTGTACTCATAGTTTTTAATGGATTTCCACCAGAGCGTATTTTTTTCCTTTGGGGTATTATCTACATCGTAACAGGAGGATATTTTAAAGTTCCTGTTTCAGTTCAACCTTTAAAAGCGATGGCGGTAATAGCAATTGCAAATGGATGTACACCTGAGATACTTTCATCCACTGCTGTGTTTTACGGTATTCTTCTCATAATTTTGTCTACTTCCGGAATATTAAAGTGGCTGCAAAAATGGTTCTCAGATGCTCTTATCAAAGGTATTCAATTAGGCATTGGATTAATCCTTGCAAAAAAAGCCGTTCATCTTTTAATTAATAATGGACTACTTCTTTATTTTTCAGATACATCAAGCTTTATTAGTATCGTTTTGGTAATTCTTGTGATGATAATCCTTTGGTATTTTCAATTCAGAAAAACTATTCCTGCAATAATTCCCATTCTGATTATAAGTACAATTATTGTTATTATATTTGGAGTTAAACCCGATTTTTATGGATTTTCAGGGACACCTATACTTTTACAATTCCCAAATAAATCCATGTTTCTGGATGTGCTACTGCTACTTATAATTCCCCAATTACCCTTAACCCTTGGGAATGCAGTATTTGCAGCTTCAGATAGTTGTAAATCTTTATGGGGGAGTCAGTCTCGCAGAGTTTCTCCTAGGGGATTGGGGATCTCTATGGGTTTGAGTAATGTAGTAATCGGATTTCTAGGTGGATTCCCAATCTGTCACGGTGCGGGAGGAATTGGAGCACATGCACAGTTCGGAGGTAAAACAGGCGGTACAACCATCATACTTGGT
>CAYRIG010000077.1:1932-6978 GCA_964424315.1 uncultured Dehalococcoidia bacterium
TGGAGCACATGCACAGTTCGGAGGTAAAACAGGCGGTACAACCATCATACTTGGTATACTGTTTGTATTGTTGGCGATTATCCCAAATACGTCAGTATTACTATTCCTAATTCCAATTCCTGTTTTGGCAGCGTTATTACTATTTGACAGTGCAAGAATGATGATGTTTATTAAGAAGTTATCTAATACATCTGAAATGATTATTGCTATTATTGTAGGATCCGTTGCTTTAATATCAAATAATTTGACTATTGCTTTTATGATTGGGTTAAGTTTTGGAAAGATTGCAGATTTAATAGCAAAAAGAAATTGCCGGTTATCCGGGAGGAGAATTTTATGATTGATGTAAGTTCAAAGTTTTGTACTCTGAGATATGCAAAAGCGGAAGGAATATTAACTGCTTCAAAAAAAACCATAAATCGGGTAGTTAACAATACAGTTCCAAAGGGGAATGTTCTTCAAGTAGCAAGAGCAGCTGGTATTGCTGCTGCAAAAAGAACAGCTGAATGGATCATTTTCTGTCACAATCTTCCCATAGACTGGGTAGAATTGGATTTCGAAGTAAAGGTAGATTCAATTATAGTTACATCTAAAGTTAAGGCAATCTGGAAGACAGGTATTGAAATGGAAGCTCTAACTGCAGTAACAGCAGCATTATTGAATATATACGATATGTTAAAACCACTGGGTGATGATATTACTTTTGGTGGATTCAGACTTATAGAAAAAAAAGGTGGTAAAAGTCAGTTTACAGATGAATTTACTGACCCACTTAAGGGAGCTGTGATTGTTATTTCAGATGATACTTCTGCAGGTAAAAGAAAAGATAAATCAGGAAAAATAATTCAGGAGTATCTTACCAATTATCCAGTGGATGTTCAGGTTTATGAAGTTATTCCAGATGATCCTGAGCGGATAACAGAACGATTAATTCAATTGGTTGACGACCAGAAAATTCATCTAATTATTACAACAGGCGGTACAGGGTTCGGTCCAAAAGATCTTACACCAGAAGCGACCCGAAAAGTGATTCAGATTGAAGCTCCTGGAATTGCAGAAGCGATTCGTAGCCACGGAAAAATGCGCACACCTTATGCTATGTTATCACGGGAAGTGGCAGGTTTGAGGAAGAAAAGTCTGATTATTAATTTACCCGGAAGTTCACGTGGTGCTCTGGAAAGTCTGGAAGCACTGTTTCCTGGTCTGCTTCACATTTTTCCCATGATCTGGGGGGGGAAACATGAAAACATAAAATCATCTGATAAACCATGATTTCACCTAAAGAAGCATCACAAATAATTTTTGATAATCAACCTCCATTAATAGTGAAAGAAGTTTTACTTGAGGAATCAATGAATTATGTTACCTCAGAAGATATTATTTCGCCTGAATCATCCCCGTCATATACCAATAGTGCAATGGATGGTTATGCTGTAAAGTGGTCTGATATTGAGCCAGCTTCAAACGGCAAAAAAGTGAAACTAGCAGTTATCGGAGAGAGTAGAGCAGGTTTCCCATTCAATGGTGAATATTCCAAACATTCAGCAATTCGCATCAGCACCGGAGCGATGGTTCCAAAAGGAACTGATACTGTAATTCCTATTGAGCTTTGTGTTGAGATGAATGGTAGTATAATTATAAAATCAGCGAGGTATAAAGGTCAGCATATCCGTTTTTCTGGTAAAGAATTCCAAAAAGGTGATCTCTTACTTGAAAAAGAGAAGTTAATCTGTCCGGGAGAGATGGCTCTTTTAGCTTCAGTTGGTATCCATTCTGTTCCAGTATACCTTCCACCTGATGCTGTGGTATTTGTAACAGGAAGTGAAATAGTACACCATGAACACCCTTGTGAGATTTATCAAATCAGAGATTCCAACAGTGTTATGCTGAGAGCTGCTCTTAAGAATTCGGGAGTAAAAAACGTTTCTCAATCCCTTATAAAGGATAGTTTGGATGAAACAATCTCTGCCTTACAAAACGTTACTGAAACAAGCAAATTAGTTATTTTCTCAGGTGGTGTATCCGTAGGACTTCACGATTATGTGAAAGAAGCTGCTGAACTTTCTGGATTTAAGCGTAAATTCTGGAAGGTAAAACAGAAACCAGGAAAACCATTTTATTTTGCAAAAAAAGGTAACCAGCTTTTGTTTGGACTTCCAGGAAATCCGGTATCTGCATTTATGGGTTACATTCATTATATCCATCCATTAATAATAAAAATGCGAGGGTTAGATGTCTCTCATACAAAAATACGTGGAGAGCTTTCTGAAACAGTGGAGAATAAAGGAGATCGAACAAAATTTATCAGGATAAAAGTGGATAAACAGAATGGTAGTATTCCTTTGGTATCAAAACTCAAACTTCAGGGATCACATATGTTGACATCTATTGCTTTAGCAGATGGATACTTAATTGTTAAAAAAAATACTACCCTCAAAAATAAATCAATTGTAGAGGTAAATATATTTTAAAATGGAGGATAATTATGACAGGATATGTTGAAGCAATTTGCACCAGTCGCAAAAAAGGAACAGTAAAAAAGGAAAAAGATCAGGTAGTTCTTTGTCTGAATTTGGGGATAGAGGGAGATGCTCATGCAGGAAACGGTCATCGTCAAATATCAATTCTTCAGGGAGAAAGTATTGATAAAATGAGAGAAAAAGTTCCTGCTTTATCGAATGGAGCATTCGGGGAAAATATTGTAACACGTAACCTTGATTTGTCACAATTAGATATTGGTGATCAACTAACGTTGGGTAATGAAGTTGTTATAGAAATTACTCAAATAGGGAAAGAATGTCACACTGCCTGTGCAATCCGTAATCTTGTTGGGGATTGTATTATGCCTATAGAGGGGATATTTTCAAAAGTTATCAAAGGAGGTCATTTATATCCTGGTAATGACATTCGAATAGTTAACTGAATAAGAAAATCTAAGAGTATATCCAATGATTCTAAATAAAGTAAATGCCTATATTTTAACAGGTGGCTTAAGCAGGCGCTTTGGTAGTGATAAGGCATTGGCGCAGATTGAGGGTTTTACCTTTTTAGATAAAATCCACGCTGTAGTGAAACCTTTTTTTTATCAAGTATCTTCAGTTGGTAAGATATCATATTCAATGAATATAAAATTCATCCCAGATGGTTACAAACAACAAGCCCCCTTAGTGGGTATACTGACTGCACTTAAACATTCATCAAATAACTGGAATCTTATCTTATCTGTGGATATCCCCTTTATTAATCAGGATGTTCTTCAAGTAATGATTGAAAGATTAAATGAAAATCAGGATTCTAAAATAATAATTCCACTTATAAATGACCAGTTTATGCCTTTGCTAGCCTTTTACCATAAAGATTGTATTTTTGAATTTGAGAAAGCTTTGAAGAAGAATAATTTTACCATAAAATCCATAATCAATCCTTTGGATCCGGTAATAATAAATATGGATCAATTTAAAGATGAGTTGGCTAACATTAATACCATTAAGCAATTAAATGAAATGTCGCGAAAAATGTCCACTAAGCGTGAATTAGAGTTGCAATGAATCTAGGATACTGGGAAATTGGTTTAATTTTAATTACCATTCTTTTATTCTTTTGTGGTAGAAAAATCCCCCATTTGACTAAGGGTTTGGAAGATAGTATTAGAGAATTTATGAATTCTTTAAGAAAAAGCAATGGAACGGAAAGTGAATAAATACGTTGAATCACAGGTAGTACTTGTTATATTATAATAGGATAATAAGACAATAATATCATATATTATATTCATGCGTAGTTTATTAAATATATTAGTTTGTTTTAATATTTTAATTTCTGGAATATTCGGATATACTCGTGATTATCAAAGCAATATAGATTCAAAAATATCCTTAATAAAAATCTCTTGCTGCAAATCCAACCACAATACGGTTTGCTGCTGTAGTAACTCCAAAGATAATTGTGGTTGTATCCAATCTTCTGATAAAGAATTACCATATAAACAACTGGAAAAAATTTATCGTAATCATAATACTCTACAAATCGCTAAAATTAAGATTAATGATTATATTGAATTACCAAACTTTCGATTTTATATAACACTAATGTACCAATCATCCTTAAGAATAATCTATAAACCTCAAATTATTCTTCCTCTCCTGAATTAGAAAACTCCCTTTAGTTTAATATTTCAGCCTTATCCCATTATATGTATGGCATTGGTGATAAAAGCTATAATCAATATAATTATTAATTAAAGGAATTTACTATGAAGAATTTATTAAATATTTTAATTACTTTTTTAATTGTGGGTTGTGCTGTCCGTTCATCATTCGATACAGTAACAATTGAAACCCCTACAACACAATGTGGTATGTGTAAAAAAACCATTGAATCAAATTTATCATCTGTTGATGGAGTAAATTCTGTAACGGTTGATATAATTAACTACCAGACGGTAATTCAATATAACCCTAATAGAGTTAGTCTAGCAGATATTGAACTTGCTATTGCAAAAAGTGGGTATCAAGCTAATGGAAAAAAAGCAGATTCAACGGTTTATGGAAATCTACCAAAGTGTTGTCGCCTGACCAAGGATAGGAATTAAGGGGGGATGAGGAATGAAATTAAAAATATTAAACAGGGATGGATTTCTACTTCAACTACTCATGTTTGGTTTTGTTTTCTCTGAAACCGAGCCTTTAGTTGCAAACAATACAAAAATAATTGGCATTGTTATTAATAGTGAAACAATAATACCAATCCAATATGCTACAGTGACGCTGGTTGATAATAAATCAAACGAAATCATATTGGGTCAACTAACTGACATTAATGGATATTTTACTTTAAGTAATCCCGAAAAAGGTAATTATCGGATTGAAGTTGAATTTATTGGTTTCACATCTTTAATAGGAGATAATTTTATGTTTGACCCATCTATATCTCCCATCTTGGATTTTGGTACCATTTCTATTCAACCAAAACCATTGGAATTTTCTGAAATTGAAGTAAATGCAGAAAGGCCCCTGTATGAGGTCACCGTGGATAAAAAAGTATATG
>CAYRIG010000078.1:0-4213 GCA_964424315.1 uncultured Dehalococcoidia bacterium
AGTTTTTGTTTTTACTTTTATAAGTATGTTATTTTGCTGTTACAGTTACTGCGGAAGTTGCTGTTGTACCTGTAGCACCGACAGCGCTCAGTGTGAAAAGTCCAGCGCCTGTACGTATAGACATTTTCTTCTCAAGTGTTCCACCGCCAGTGGCAACACCAGATTGCAATGGAGTGTACTGAGGTATTCCATCAGCTGTGGTACCAGTTTGTATTATGAATGTGATACCTTCTCCACCTCTAAAGCCTGCTGCATGAACAGTGAGTTGGCCTTCGTTAACTACAGTACCACCAGTCAAACTTGCGCTAGCAGATGCTGCTGGTCCTGCTGCAGGAGGTGATGCTTCAGCTACTCTTACAGGTACGCTAGCTAAGCTTCCATCTGAACCTTCTGCCCTGAGTGTAATCACTTCAGTTTTGGCAATAGTGCTAGCATTAGTGCTTACTTTACGAATGCTGCTTAATGTTGGTATTGCTACTGTAAATGAACCAGAATCGTCTGCTTGTATTGTTGTCAATACAGGTGCTGTAGCTCTAAGAGCGAAAACTAAATCGATTGTTTCGTAACGCCTAAATCCAGATCCGTCTACACTTAAACCTGCATCCATTGCTAAATGCCTAGTAGATGGCTCGATTCTTGCTTCTGGTGAAGTTCCATTGATTCCAGCAGGTCCTTGTATACCTTGTATTCCTGGAAGTCCTGGAAGTCCTGGCTTACCTGGTGCTCCTGGGTTTCCTGGAAAACCTGGAAGTCCTGGGTCACCTTGAGCTCCTTGGATACCTTGAGGTCCTTGTACTCCAGCAATACCTGGATTACCTGGAAGACCTGGTTCTCCGGCTGCTCCTGCCGGTCCTTGACAAGCTGCCAATATTGCCATGGTCAGCATTGATGTAAGGACTAGCATTAATAAACTAGATTTCGGAAGATATTTTCTCACTTTTGTCCCCCTTTTATATATACACAAGATAGTATTCCATGAGTAAGAATACAATATATTACGCCTATATCTCAAGAGCTAAATGCTCTTTAACTGAGATAGTTGCCTTATAATATTCACGACTCAGGTTGATGTCAACCCCTAAAATTGCATATATGTGGCTTTAAGAAACATATGCTTGCCTATTGGAGTCCAATACAAACGATAAACTGTTGTTATAGGTGTCTATCAGCTTATATATTGGAGTAGCTAGGAAATTGTACCAAGTTAATTTGAGAAGCCCCCGTAGCTCAGTGGATAGAGCACTGGCCTCCGGAGCCAGGTGCGTGGGTTCAAATCCCACCGGGGGTACTCTTTTTTGCACTAAATCACAGATTAAAACCATTGTGCTTTATCAACAACGTTGATTAATTGTTCGCCTTTATTGAAATTGACGCAATTAGTAATAAAAACATCGGTTCTTCTATCTTCCAAATATGGACCTTCGGCTGCTACATGTGGGGTGATTATGACGTTTTCCTGTGACCATAGAGGATGGTTATTAGGTAATGGTTCTGTTTCAAAAACATCAAGAGCTGCCCCTGCAATTTCTCCTAGATCAATAGCTTGATTTAAATTATTTAGTGAAACGGTAGCTCCTCTGCCTATGTTGATGAAATAAGCCGTATTTTTCATTAATTTAAATTCATCGTAAGCAAACATTTTTTTTGAATCTGGCGTTTCTGGTACTGTAGATATTACAAAGTCAGCAATAGGTAATATATCTCTAAGATTTGATGGAACGTATATTTCCTCAATTATGTTTTTGAGTTCAGTTGTTTTAGGATCGACTCCAAAAACTTTCATTCCAAATGCTTTGCATAAACGAGATGTTTCTTTCCCAATTCCTCCAACTCCTACAATCAATGCTATTGAATCGGGTAAATATATCGTGGGCACGGCAGTGCTCCATTTTGAATTCAATTGGTTTTTTATATACTTATGCAGCCCTCTAGAAAAAGAAAGAATATACGACATGACATGAGTACTTATATGATCACTATAAATACCCTTTATGTTAGTTACCACAATAGAGCTATTTATTAGAGTTTCGTTGTAAAATCCTTTTGGTGGTCCTGCTTGGGGACAAGCTAACCATTTTAAATTAGTGGCAGATTTAATCAATTCTTCGGGCAAATATCCAAAAGCTGCGTCAAATTGATTGATTTTAGGACTTGCCTCTTCAGTTTTTCCACATAGAGTTATGTCAATATCAGGTATAAGATTTTCTAATTTTGATATCCAATCTTTGCTATAAAAAGCACCATTTGGTTCTCCACCAGGTCCAGAGGTCAAAATGAGTAATTTGAATCCCATCTTATTTTCTCCTATCTTATTCTGCAGTTTAAAAATCTAATTTTATATTAAGTGTTCATAATTAGATTGTAGTGGGCTAAAATAAGTTTATGAGCCCCTGTAGCTCAGGCGGATAGAGCACCGGTTTCCTAAACCGGGTGCCCCGGTTCGAGTCCGGGCAGGGGTACTTTAAAGATTCTTAAAACTTGTCAATAAATCCATGGCTGCTTTTTTCGCATCTTCAAACAACATCAGGGTATTGTCTGCTGCAAAAAGAGGATTAGCAATATTGGCAAATCCTGGACTCAAGCTTCTTTTTATTACGATTATTGTTTTAGCCTGATCAGCTTGTAGGATTGGCATGCCAGCTATTGGGTTTCCTGGATCATCACTTTTATAAGCAAGAGGATTTACAACATCGTTTGCACCGACAACTATGGCAACATCTGTTTCTTTAAATAAAGGATTTGCTTGGTCCATTTCTATCAAATCATCGTAAGGCACATCTGCTTCTGCTAGCAGAACATTCATGTGTCCAGGCATCCTTCCGGCAACTGGATGTATTGCGAATTTAACTTCAACCCCTTTGGATTTTAAGGATTCAGATAGGTCGTGAATAGAATGTTGTGCCTGTGCTACTGCCATCCCATAACCTGGCAAGATCATAACTTTGTCTGCGTTGTCTAGTAATAAAGCTATTTCGTCAGCTGATGTTGCCTTAACTTTCCCGTCATATATATCATCTTGGTTTTTGTCTTCAGTGGTCGAGGTACTTCCTATTCCACCAAAAAAAACATTAGTGAGTGATCTATTCATAGCTTTGCACATTAAGCTGGTCAATATTATTCCTGCAGCTCCAACTAAAGAACCACCTATAACTAGTAGAATGTTCCCCAAAAGTAAACCAGTCGCGGCAGCTGCTAACCCAGAATAAGAATTCAGTAATGAGATTACAACAGGCATGTCAGCCCCACCTATTGAAATAACTAAAGATATCCCTAGGATGGCCGAAGCTATTAAAATAACCCAGTAGAAATTAGGGTTGATTTCGTTGATGGGTTGAGCCATTACAATAAAACCACTAACTACAATAAGTATTAATAGAAACACATTGAAAATATGTCTACCTGGTATCAATATAGGATTGTCAGGCAGTAATCCCTGCAGTTTTGAAAAAGCAATCATACTTCCCCAAAATGTTATAGAGCCGATTAAGGTAGATGCTAATGTAGCAAATAACATGAATTCAATAGGCATATCAGTTGGGCTATCTAATATATCCAATACAGACCCAGCATCTCTATTGATAAATTCATTAGTTGCAACCAAGACTGATGCAGCTCCTCCAAGCCCGTTAAATGTAGCTACTAGTTGAGGCATTGATGTAATGGTTGTTCTTGTTGCAAGTATTGTGCCGATTAGGCTGCCTACAATTATTCCACCGAATATCCATCCGATGCTAACCGTGTTATTTGCGACCAAAGTGATGATAACAGCTATCAACATTCCTATTGAGGCAATGATATTTCCTCTGATTGCTGTTTTGGGTGAACTAAGGCCTTTTAAACCTAATATTATTAATACTGCAGCTAAAAGATATATGAATTTTGTTGTTAAATTTAAATCGAAAGTCATTTTTTCTTCTTAAACATGTATAGCATCCTATGAGTGACAGCAAATCCTCCAACTACGTTTATAGTAGCTAATGCAATTGCTGATGCGGCTAATATGTTACTGATAAGACCCAATTCAGGATTAGAGGCGGTAGCAAGTGCCCCGATTAAGATTATTCCGGACATTGCATTAGCTCCGGACATTAATGGAGTATGAAGTATAGCTGGCACTTTGGTTATGACCTCGAATCCCACAAAAATCGCTAATACGAAAATAGTTAGAGTGAGAAGCAAATTTTCCAAATATGTAACTCCTGTTTAAATTGAT
>CAYRIG010000078.1:4223-6936 GCA_964424315.1 uncultured Dehalococcoidia bacterium
ATATTTCATGCAAAATTGATTTAAGCTTTCAAGTAAAATGCATAATCGTTTATTCTGATAAATCTTTAATCACTGGATGTACTATAGTGCCTTTATGAGTCACTACTACTTCTTTGAGGATAGGGTCTTGTAAATCAATTTCTGCATTATTGTTTTTTACTATATAGGATACTAAATTCGAAATATTGTTAGAATAAACTTGGCTTGCGTCAGTTGGTAAAGTCGAATGTAAATTTGTTGTTCCCACTATAGAAACACCGTTATGTTGAATGGTTTGGTTCGTTTGAGTCAGAGCGCAATTTCCTCCAGTCTCCGCTGCCAAATCTATTATGACTGACCCAGCTTTCATATTTGAAACCATTTCCGTTGTAATTAGAACAGGAGCTTTTTTCCCCGGTATAGCTGCTGTTGTTATAACTGCATCTGTTTCAGAAATTGCTTGTGAGAGTAATTTCTGTTGATTTGCATAAAAGTCTTTTGACATCTCTTTAGCATATCCGCTATTAGTTTCAACTTCTGTATTTTTTAAATCGTCTTCTAAAAATTTGGCTCCTAAACTTTCAACCTGTTCTTTCACAGCGGGTCGAATATCATATCCGGTAACTAAAGCACCAAGTCTTTTTGCAGTTGCTATTGCCTGTAAACCGGCTACACCTGCACCAAGTACTAAGATTTTAGCTGGTCTTAATGTCCCGGAAGCAGTCATCATTAAAGGAAAAATTTTAGGTATGATTGATGCAGCTACCAGCACTGATTTATATCCAGCAAGGTTTGCCAGAGAACTAAGTGCATCCATGTTTTGAGCTTTAGTTATTCTTGGTATTAACTCCATAGCGATAGATGTTGTTCCTTTTTGTGCAATCTGGTTGATTTCCTTTATGGCAAATTGAGGTTGTAAAAACCCTATAATGATATGTTCATTGCCTAACTTAGCTATGTCTTTTTGTCCTGACTCTGGGTTTTTACTCGGGCCTCTAACTTGAGCAATCATGTTGGCTGAATCAAATATGTCAGATCGCTGGGGTATTATGGTTCCCCCGACCTCTTCGTACTGTTTGTCGGTAAAACCTGCATTGATACCGGCATTATGCTCTATCAAAACTTCAACCCCAATCTCTTTTAATGGGATTATGTTTTGCGGTACTAGCGAAACCATCCTTTCCTGAGGATCGGTTTCGGATGGCACCCCAAGTATTAATTTATGGTTCGGTGTTTCAGTGTTTTCCATCTAATCTGTAACTTAAAGTGATTTATCCAATATATAAATCACTTTGGATTTTGTTATCTCTATTTGTTAAAAGTTGGTTTATCCCTTTAATCAATATTATAATATGATTCATTTCTAAATTAATAATGATTTAATTGTATTTTTACAGGAAACGAAGCGTATATGAAAGAAGTTTTTGAAGAGGCCACAAATCAACTCAATGAGAAACATCCACTAGTCATAGCAACGGTAGTTAGAACTAAAGGTTCGACTCCCCAAAAACCAGGTGCAAAATTACTTGTCAGAAATGATGGGAGTGGTGTTGGAACCTTGGGTGGGGGATGTGTTGAAGGTGATATATGGTACGCTGCTAAGCAATTAATGAAAAATCGTGGGTCGGCAGAGACGATTGGGTATGAACTTAATGAGGAAATTGCTGCTCAAGATGGATTAGTTTGTGGAGGCACAATGTTTTTCCTAGTTGATCCTATTTATGAAAAAGGTCAGGAAGCATTATTTTTAGATGAGATAAACTCAGCATACTTAGGCGGTGAGCCAGTAGCATTGGCAAGTTTGGTCAAAACGGCTCCAGATATTGATGCAAAATTGGCGGGTAAGCTTTTAATTAGAGCTGATGGTTCTGTTGAAGGTACTTTAGGCGCGGATAATCTTAACTCTGAAGCAATTAAGTACGGGATAGAATTAATGGCTTACGGAAACAGTAAATATGTAAGATCAGAAACCGGAGCTGAATATTTTGTTGAAGGATATACTACTCCTCCTCGAATAATATTGTGTGGAGGGGGGCATGTTTCACGTGCAATATATACATTTGCAGTAAACCTGGGATTTAATTTGACGGTAATTGATGATAGAGAAGAATTTGCTAACAATACCCGGTTTCCATTAGGAGACGTTGTAGTAGCAGAGAATTCAGCCGAAGGGTTTAGGTCTGTAGAAATAAATAAGAACACATTTATAGTAATCGCTACAAGAGGACATCGTTATGATCACGTATCTTTGGAAGCGGCTCTTAATACATCAGCCAGTTATATAGGGCTTCTTGGGAGTAAGCGGAAGACAATTTTGATATACGAAGAATTGTTAAGTAAAGGCGTAAGTATAGATCGTATCAAAGATGTAAGAGCTCCAATAGGTTTGGATATAAATGCTAGAACCCCAGAAGAAATAGCGATTAGTATCATGGCAGAAATACTCATGATTCGTAATGGGGGTGGAGGTAATGAGATGAAGCTTGATCCTAACTTATTAGAAAAGACTTCTGATAAAGCATTTAGAAATAAAACAGACGTTAAAATTGGACCATAACGGTAATAACAACTATGTTACTGCCATTTTGACTGCTGCTGGATTTTCCAGCCGTATGAGAGGATATAAGCCATTATTAAAATGGCAAAACACTACGTTAATAGAGTACCAAATAAGGACTTTGTTTGATGGTGGAGTAGATGAAGTAATGGTTGTAGTAGGGTATAACTACGAATC
>CAYRIG010000079.1:0-1305 GCA_964424315.1 uncultured Dehalococcoidia bacterium
TTCCTTCGCCAATTTGGAGATACGTATACATTTTCGAACATCCAAAATTCAGCATTTCGGTACACACTCCATTCCTTTGCTATATGAATCCGCCCAATTATTTCACCTTCCGAAACTGCTACAATCTCATTACCTTTATTTGGATCATCAAGCAAAGCAGAAAGACCCTCTTTCAGTCGTTCCTTGTCGCTCCCATACTTAGGATTATTGTCTACATAAAGCCCTATCATTTCCTGTAGGTCATCTTTAGTAGCAAAACGGATTTTTATCATATCAACCTCACATTTTTATTAAGCAGATTGAAAAGTGATTTGGGTTAAATTAAATTGGCATATATGCCATTAACTGTGAAACTATGAAAAGGATAAACCCCAATAACATGAACCATTTCAGCGCAGTTAGTTTCCATGATTTAGTCTCTAATTCCCCTCCACACACCGGACAAGCAAGTAAAATGTCATCTTTCTTACTTTTATATTCACATTTATTGCAAATCATAATGCTCATATTAATAAACCACTTTCACATAAATCTATCTTGGTTACCATCTAATCGTTAAAAACAACCTCTAAGAAAACATCGTTAACTATTACAGGATTTCCTTCCCCTGATTCAATATTACAATACATAGTAAAGTCATTGTTACCCGACCTCAAAACACCTTTCGGCAAAGTAGCTGTTCGATGATCACCAGTTTTCATCAATTCAACCGGTACATGATTCACCCGCATCCATATTCTCGCATCTTGATTATCTTCATTTAACCATGTGTGCATAATAAAAACAGCATCTTTATCAGTAGCATCGGAACCAATATTTAATGTTATCCGACGTTCATTTATATCCAATACACTGGGCAGTTCAGACATAACTGACCCTTGGGTAAACATACCAGCTCCCGAATCTATTCCGTACATTTTATTTTTCTTTCTTAATGAAGAAATTTCGCCAATTTCATCTAGCGGCTTATATACAGTTTCTTTGTCCAGAGGTTCTGTATTAAATTCACAATGAGTAAAAAGGTTAAACAAATAAATACCATCAACATTTGAATACCACCACCAATCAGCTATACCACGTATATATTTAATCCAAGCAGAAGAACTACGAAAAGTATTTCTATAAAGCTTAAACAGAGGCCTAGTATTTAAAGATGTGTAAGTTGGAATTCCATAACGAGATCCGATTTCCTTCCAATTCTGTATCGGCATGTTATAGGGGTTAAATCCCATGCCTGCAACTACTATATCCACTAGCTCATCCGACATCCATTTTTCTACATCTAGCCCTAGCATAAGTGAAGTT
>CAYRIG010000079.1:1315-4463 GCA_964424315.1 uncultured Dehalococcoidia bacterium
TCGGGTACATGAACAATAAGCGTATAATCCCTCCCACGATCTTTACCAATATCATTCAATACACTTCTTGCTTGCTTTATAAAATCAGTCATCAGTGGTGCAAGTTCTATCTCTCTTCCTTGCGGAAAATTCCAAATGAATCTGGTGAAATCTAATTCATAGCCATCAAAATCATGAGTCGCAGCATTATCCTTTATGTACGATAACCGATGATTTCTAACTTCTGCATGTTCAAAATTCAAAGCCGCCCACTGGTAACGCTCAATATGTTCTTTATCTAAATCTCCATCACCGACTTGACCTAACAAATATTCTGGATGTTGCGACTTGAACGAATCATTTGTATGTTCAAGCTTTTTTACACTTGCGTCATGAGAATCATTTATTCTTAACGACCCCCATATTTCCATATTTTTGGAATGGCATGCTTTGATAATTACGTCTGTAGCATTTTTATGAGTACCTAAGAACGGATGTACAACATAGTTATTCAACTTTGCCCAAGGCCCCCATGGAGGCGTAGCACCATTTCCCACATTCCAAACATATGTATCAACCTGTGTATCAAATGTCGGCGTTGTTCGCGCATCAATATATGATTGCTTATCAATAAGTTTATAAGGAGGGCGATTCAAACGTGCAAATTGCTGGTCTGAATCATCGTTATATATAATCCTCCTCTTTCGGTTCTTTTTAAACATTAACTGTTCACCTCAATAATTAATACTATGCGCTATTTCGGCTTTCAAATCTTATCGATTTTTAAGGTAGAGCCATATATAACATGCCCAGTGACAAGAGTAAAACAAATATCACTAAAGCGGCAATCATTACTAACTGAACCAACATTTCCTCCTATTTAAACTCAAGATTTTTTTGTCGAATCTATCCAGAAGGATAGGAACCATAGTTTATTACAATTTGCATTTCTTCAATGATGACTGAACCCTCGAGCCCATCAGGCCTATTTATCAGTGAAAGTTCAAGAATATTGTTGCCTTTGATTGGACGAATGTTCTCTAAATTAAACCTAAGCCTCTGTCCGTTATAAGCGTTGCGAGTACCACCGGGATAAGATCGCGTCAAAGATTCAGAAGATAGCGATTTACCATTTAAAATAACTGCGAAATTATCTCCTGATACTAAATTACCAACAAGTAGTTCAAGAGCAACCTCTCTTATCCGATTACTTGAAATGTCATCGGAAATTTGAAATGGCAATTTATTTTTGATTGAATTATCTGCAACTTTTATCTCTAAAGGTAATAACGCTTCATACCTGCTGTCAATAAAACTATTATGCCTTTGACTCAAATAATATATTTTGTCTCTACTATCAATTAACTGCTTATCACCAATTTCTGTTAGTGTAGCTTGTTGAATCTCTTTAAGCGGCCAATCCATAAACCATGTATATAACCCATCAACTCCTTTTTCCCAATAATTGGACATAGCTGCGCGAAAGTGTTCAGGTTTTGGATAAATATTTTCTGGAGCTCCTGTTTCCCGCATAGCAACATAAGGCTGAAGCATCCCATACACAGAAACTTCAGATGCATGAGCCTTTTCTACAAGCCATTCAAATGGCATATTTGGATCCAATATAAAGTTCCCGTATACCATAGGCAAAAAATAATCAATGAGATCATGTTTCAACCAATTATCTATATCCAATCCTGCCTCAACATTCATCTGTTCATTTGGAAATATCCTTGCACCAACATATTTATTGTTTTCACGAGCTATTTTTGAAATTTTGCTTACCAACTCAGTCATGATATCTGAATCAACTTTGCCAGGTTTAAAATAGTACTGAGATATTGCAAAATCCAATTCAATACCATCAGGGTTATATCTGGTACACAATTCATTAAAGATGGCGACTTTATGATCTCTAACCTCTTTATATGCAAAGTCTGGTTGTTCTGAACCCTCTCCTTCCCCTATAGAATATTTAGGCTCATGTATTGGGCCCGAGGACTCGATTGCTTTGACTTCCAACCCAACATAATCTGTAAGTCTATGGCTTGCAATAAATTCCATATCTTTTTCATGGGCTCGGTCTATGAGCAATTGTAACGGGTCATAACCTCGTTCGATCAATGACTCCATATTGCGTCTGGTACGCCAATGTTGAGCAAATAGCCAATTATCAAACCCATCACCGAACATGCGGCCAACATTAGAAGGATAAAAACAACCATCACTTCTTGACACCCCATATGCAAAAGTGTCGACTGCGGTACCCACAACCTCATCTATCGGCATATATGCTTCGTCCAATCTTATTGGAGGCTCATGTACAAAAAGATAATAATGCCTTGCATCGTTATAATAAATTGAGCGTTTTTTCCTCATCGTAAATCTTGACGCCTCCTTATTTTTTCATCATCCAGCTTAGACTTAGACTAATCTCCTTCAAGCAAAGTAATATCTTGTAGGAGCACTCCATAACTCAGATATAAAAGCAAAACAAATCCGATAATAATAATAATAAACATGAATTTCCAATTAATTGCCTTACTTTTTAGAAATAAAAGCAGTATCGGAAACCCCATAAATATAAGTATCGATAATAACAATAATTCCATAAGAACCGAACCTGTAAATGGTTTTTTGATTTTAATTTATTAGCGCTATTGCTCTTATTATAAAATCTAAACGTATGTATAGGCCTTCTGCGTTATATTAGCTGAACATTGGGTTAGAATAACCGAAAATAATTAGTATTATAACTGTAAACCAAGACTACATATACCAATAGGAGATTCAATATGAAAAACTACGTTGAAAAGATAAACTCAGGTAACGCTGAATCCGTAGATATGAACCCCAATCAACTGGCGTTAGCTGCAAAATATGTAGAGCAACAAGTAGATGCAGGCCATATACCATTGGGATATGTCATGGTAGTACGTAAAGGGAAAATTGTCCTAGATAAACACTTTGTCCATCCTAAAGCTGCAGATCAAGGAGTGAAAATCCAACCTAACACCATGTTCCGAATAGCATCAGTAACAAAACCCCTAACCGCTACCTTAGCAATGAAAATGGTTGAGATGGGAAATTTCTCACTAGAAACTCCTGTCGCTGAATATATACCTGAATTCGGTCAAAACGGCAAAAATTCAATAACCCCAAGACATCT
>CAYRIG010000079.1:4473-6793 GCA_964424315.1 uncultured Dehalococcoidia bacterium
TCTACTTACACATACTTCAGGATTATCGGATTCTCTAGTGGCTCAAAACGGAAAACCAAAACCTACTTGTTTTGATGAAGTTTTAAACAGAATATACGAACAACCATTAATGTTTCAACCTGGAACCGATTTCAGTTACAGCACTCCAGCATTCGAAGTGCTAGTAGCATTGATACAAAAAACATCTGGATTAGATTGGGAACAGTTAAGCAAGAAATTACTTTTTGAACCTCTGGGGATGACAAACTCTCACTTTAACACCCCAAAAGCTCCAAACAACCAGGCAATACCTCTTTTCAACAGAGCAATGGAAATAGACCATTCACCAAATGAAAGCGGATTAGAACTTCATCATCATTTTAAATTTAATATGGGTGGAGGTAACGGGCTTTCTAATCCTATTGATATAGCCATTTTATGCCAAATGATGCTTAATCAAGGATCTTACAATCACGCCCAAATCCTTTCTCCAGTCACCGTTTCACGCATGACCGAACCACAATTCGATTGGTGGAACAGTGGTAATCTGCTAAATTCTGCCCGTAAACCAGATTTCGTGAGCCAGGGTCTTGGATGGATGACCAGAAACAAATCGCACTACCGTGGTTCCGATCTGATGAGCTCCAAAGCTTTTTTCCATGGAGGAGCGTACGGGATGAGAGCTATTGCAGACCCAGAATATGATTTGATAACCATATTTTTGACCAGTTCATATCATGATGCTTCATATGGAAATAACCGAAACTGTTCATCTTACCCTTGGCTGACTCACCACCATCAGATGCAACAAACTTTCGGGAATATGACCTACTCTGCAATAATGAAATAATCTTTAATAAAATGTTATTACAAATACTCAAAACAAACCGTTCATTTATAGTCACATTTGCGGGAGGGTGCTCGCTTGTAATGATCACCTTCGGCATGACTCACAGCTTAGGGCTTTATCTAATCCCAATAAGTAATCATTTAAACGCGGGTAGAGAACTATTTAGCTTGGCCATGGCACTTCAAGTTCTTTTTGTAGGTATTGCTGCTCCTATTTTTGGAGGTTTTGCTGACAGATACAGTCCTGCAAAAGCCACAACTGTAGGGATATTGATATTAGTGTTAAGTAGATTTTGGATGGCAAACATTGACAGTCCATTTGATCTGATTGGCTCATTTATACTTGGAGGATTTGGAGGTGCAGGATTCCTAGGTATAGTATTAGGCGCAGTAGGAAAGTCGGTTAACCCAGCAAACCGTTCCCTGTTTGCTGGCGTCATAATGGCTGCAGGCTCTTTTGGTCAATTTGTCATAACACCCATCATAAATGCATTAATACACAACATAGGATGGGCAAGTTCGCTATATTATATTGTCTACATTTCACTATCTCTACTGGTCTGTTCTTATTTCCTCAGTTTCTCAGGTAAAATAAAAGCCTTTTCAAAAGATACTGAACAAACAGTATTTGGAGCATTAAAAGAAGCGGCTGGAAACAAGAATTTTAAGCTACTTACTATTGGATTTTTTGTTTGCGGTTTCCATGTAACATTTGTTGGCACTCATCTTCCTGCTTTTTTGGAAGATCAAAATTTGCCATACTGGCTTTCAGGTTGGGCTTTAGCTCTGATTGGGTTATTCAATATCGTAGGAACCCTGATGTCTGGATATTTATCCGGTAGAATGTCGAAAAAGAATGTACTAGCTGGTATTTATTCTTTACGGTCTATTTTATTTTTGTTTTTCATCTTATCTCCAATGAATGAAATATCAGTTTTACTATTTGCAAGTATTTTAGGTTTATTATGGCTTTCTACAGTTCCTCCTACAAATGGAATAATAGCGGATATTTTTGGTCCTAAGTACACATCAATGCTGTTTGGAATAACTTTATTGTCCCACAACATTGGTTCTTTTCTTGGATCATGGCTAGGTGGGCGCATATTTGATTACGCTGGTTCATATGACTACATGTGGTTGCTTTGCATCGCATTGGGATTTGTGTCATCTGCATTTCATTTCCCTATAAAAGCTGATTCTATCGAAAGACTAAGCACGTCACAGGAAAATCCAATTTAAATAATTAAGTCATGAATATCCTAACTATTCTAACTGCATTTACTCTATGTTGGATGTTGATTGAAATCACTGTGTTTCTTTCGAGTAAATTGACTACCTCCAATAATACTCAGCTTTCATACGAGTCGTTTATATGGAGTCTTAGAATAGTAGCAGTCCTGTTACTAGGAGGACTAATTATCTTTATGGACCTATCAAATGATTTTGATTTGAAATCACATATTTTTGTATGCCGTATTTAGTACGGTCTCAT
>CAYRIG010000080.1:0-6788 GCA_964424315.1 uncultured Dehalococcoidia bacterium
GAATAGATGTTGGAATAGATGTTGGAATAGATGTTGGAATAGATGTTGGAATAGATGTTGGAATAGACGTTGCCGTAGGTTCACTAGATGAACTATTATCTTTAGGTTGATTTTTTGAGGAAGAAGTATCTTCTGTTGAATCCTGGTACCTGGATGGTTCTAATGAATTTGAATTGGTATTATCAGTATCAGAATTATTACAAGAGGTAACAAACACCACCGTTACCAAAACAATGAAAATATACTTCGAGAGATTATTAGGAATATATATGTTCCAAGGTTTGAATATCTTTCGTGAATTGTTGTTTTGGTGCATCATATAAAAATTATAGTAAGAATGAAACTAATTCCAATTTACTATCACACCTACTGTGTTTTCAGGATTAGCATTTAATTTAGCATACATGTCAGGTAGCTCATCCCATTGTATTTTGTTGGTTATCAATGGAGAAACATCTAATCGTTTACTCTCCAATAATTGTATTGTTAAATTCATGCAATTTAATCGATTCCAACGTGTATTATTTTCTGGAAATCCATAACTGCTAATTATAGATTGTCTTTTACCAAAATATGGATGACCTACAGGGTTATATTGCGGTTCATCTGTGTGTCTTGAAACAACCACTATCTTACCGTCTTCTTTAACAAGGTGTTGGCACATTTCAATTGCATTCCAATTCGATGCTGCTTCGATAGCAAAATCTGGCAAATTGCCCCCAAATTGCTGTTGGATTGTTTTTTGAATGTTGGACTCATTGGGGTTGAATACAGATATAATACCCATCGCTTGGGCTATTGATTGGCGTGTAGATATAGTTTCAATTCCAACTGCATTAAATCCAAAAGATTTGCAATAAGCCAATACGGATAAGCCTATTACGCCAAGTCCTGCTATGACTAAATTTTCACCAAATGTAGGGTTTGCGGATCTAAGCGCAATATGTCCTACTTGCAAAATATTAAGCATGGCAGCATTTTCACTAGAAATATCTTTAGGTATTTTAAATACATCTTCAGTGTTACACGCAGCATATTGTTTATGTGTTTCAGAAGTGAATACTCGTTGTCCGGTTTCATAACCAACAACATTTTTTCCGATTTCAACTATTTTACCAACAGTAGAATAGCCATTTTCAACTGGGTAATTCCAAGGCATGTTAGGAAACATAAATTTATTGTTTTTATCAATGGAAACGCCTTTATACACTCTTATTTCGGTGCCTGTACTTATAGCTGTGCAAATGGTTTTTACGAGGATTTGAGATTCATTTATCCTTGGTATATCTGTTTTTATAAATTCAGCTTTATTTGGACCTGTTATAACTAGTTTATTCATTGTAAAAAATCCGATTTTACTAATAGATGTTGTAAGAACCAGAGGCATGTAAAGGCTTTATGCATACTGGAGCAGGAACAGAGATTATTTGTCCGTTGGGAATTAATTGACCAGTTGATTCATTAAGTTGCAATGTGACGATATTGTTGCTGTCTTGATTTGCCACAAAAACCAAAGAAATATCGGGTTCGGCGCCTTCGATAATAGCAAAATTTCTTGGGTGTCCACCTTGGGTAGAAGCATGACCAACAATTTCGATTTTACCAGTGGATTCTTTTATGGAAAAAACTGCTATGCTGTCATCGCCTCGGTTTGTGGCTAGTAAAAATTTACCTGACGGCGATATGTGGATATCTGCTGCATAAGACTCTCCTGAATATCCTTTGGGGAGTGCTGTTACTGTTTGAATGATTTCCATATTTTTATTCCAG
This sequence comes from uncultured Dehalococcoidia bacterium, assembly GCA_964424315.1. Classification (GTDB taxonomy): domain Bacteria; phylum Chloroflexota; class Dehalococcoidia; order Lucifugimonadales; family OSU-TB39; genus OSU-TB39. The sequence continues at coordinate 1,771 of CAYRIG010000080.1, forward strand.
TCAAAAACAGTAACCGTAGAATCAAGCTCGTTTAGAAGATATATATATCTTTTGGAATTATCGTATGTTAGATGTCTTGGTCCTGCACCATCATGCAATTTGATCTCTCTGATTAGAGATAATCCCAAAGTATTTGGTTTGACTTTGTACAGATACAACTTATCTGCACCTAAATCTGCGGAAAAAACATATGTTTCATCTTGGCCCAAAATAAAATAATCAGCAAAATGAGCGTGAGGTGCTTCTTGTCTATCTTGATTAACTCCTAAACCCTCATGTTCATTAAACCCGCTCAAGTTTCCAATTGACCCATTGTGTAAAATAGGAAATAATGCAACGCTGCCACTACCGTAATTTGCGGTTACAATACATTTAGGGTCTTTAGAGTTAATGCTAATATAACATGGTCCAAGTCCGTTTGTAGGTTGTGTATTAACAAAATCTAATTGCGCAGTTTGTTTATCAATTTTATACGCATATATATTACCCTTTGAGTTGTCTGATTCCATTCCTGTTTCAGTAACTGAATATAGGTATTCTTGGTTATCATCAATTGTTATAAATGTTGGATTTTTGATATTAGAAGTTGTCGAGATAGGAGTAAAAGCGCCAGTAAGAGAATCGGTTTTAAAGGAATAAATTCCCTCACTTTTAGTTGTTGGGTCTTCAGGATTGTTTTTATCAGTGTAGGTTCCTACGTAAACTACATATTCGTGTCCTTTATGATTTGAATCCATGTTCATATTCCTCCAACTAAAAGATGTATCTATTTATAAAGTTTAACCCATTTATTACTTCCATACTGTTTTGAATAACCTAACCCAATTGCCTCCAATTATTTTATCCACGTCTGATTTAGAGTAGCCTCGGTCTGATAAATGTTCGGCTATGTTTGGCATTTGAGAAGGATCTTCTATCCGATCTGGATGGTGATGGGGGTCTTTTATGGTCATTGTAGGTATCCCTTTGAATTTGGTTCCTTGTTGAGAAAATAGATATTGCCAAAATGAATATGGTTGATCTTGGCAAAAATCAGAACCTATACCCACATGGTTTATGCCCACTTTTTCTATAAGATCTTCTATTGCATCAACATAATCTTCTATGGTTGATTCGTAATCTTTGCGAAGTAGGGTAGGGAATCCGTTTGCACCTATTACCCCATCTCTTTCTTTCAATAAATTTAAAGTGTCATTTGGTTTGTTTCTTGGGTGGTTGAATAATTCTCTTGAATTTGCATGTGTTATCGCGACTGGCATGTTGGATTTTTCTATAGTCTCATTTGTTGTTTTGTCTCCTACGTGAGATAGATCAATCAATATCCCTAATTCATTCATTAATTTTATTGCGTCTAGCCCAAAATTACTGAGACCTTCATCATTTCTTTCATAGCACCCGTTACCTAACAGATTCCGTTCATTGTAAGTGATTTGAATTATCCTGACTCCTAGTTCATAAAATAAATGGAGTCTTTTCAAGTCATTTTCTATAGGGCAAGCATTTTGCCAACCGATAATAATCCCGGTTTTATTATGAGATTTAGCATTATATATATCATCTACATTTAATGCAGGGATGATTTTATCTTTGTATAAATTAAATCTTTCCTTCCATCGCATCATTTTATTCACTGTTTCTTCAAACCCTTCCCAAAATACAGTAGTTGCGTTAATCGCAGTTACATTGCCTGCCTGTAGACTGTCAAATATATTGCTACTTTCCCAATTACTTGTGTTTAAAGCGTCAATTAAAATTGAATCATCAAAGTTATCGGTATTTTTATTATTCATAGACTTCCTCGCTTCTTATTGTCGTTATTTTCTGAACAATAATTTCATTTAACATTATAATACTGATATTTTCTTTCCGATGATGAAAATATGTTATTTAAACTCAGGCTATTCTTGCCATTAGGTTAAGTTACGGTTTTTAAATGTAAATAATGATAGTAAACCTAGAATCAGAATTATAGATGTGAGAGCAACTGTATTCCATGGACTGAATCCGTGTATGAGCGGATTTTTATCAATATAATAGTAAAAAGGAGATAAATATTTTAGAGTGCCAAATAAAGCTATGGACGAACTAAACGCATTTAAAAGATAACTGATTAAAGCAACCGAAGCTGGTATACCGATGCTATAGCTTTTCACACCAGTCATGCTTCCAATAAAGAAGCTTAGACAACCGAAAACTAATCCTAATAGAGCTAAGTGGATAGAAATATTTGTTATTTTCACAATTGAAATGTCCATGTCGATAGCAATTGCTCCAATGCTTATACTTAAAAAGAAAATAAATCCGAGAAACGTTGTTAGAGAAAAAAGTGCAAAAAACTTTTGAGTAATTATTGAGTTTCGGCTTAGCGGAGTGCTTATAAGTAGTTCCATCGTTCCATCTTTTTCTTCACCAGATACGAAAGCAGTACCTAGCATAACTGAAAATATAATAATCAATACAGGGAAAAACAGATTGTAACCTTCCATAGTCAAAAAGCCTTCAGCTGTTGTAAGGTCAACTAGTTCACCAACGAAAGCTTTCATTGCTGGGTTGTTCAATAATTCGTTTAATTCGTTACCAGCCTTCGAATAGTCAGGGTAAATGGCAATTATTAATGCTGAGGTCAAACTAACCCCTATAGACCACCAAAGTGTTGCCCATCTGTAGTCGCGAATAGATTTAAGAAAGATGTTCTTAATCATTAAAGTTCTGCCTGGTTCTCGTAAAAAGATAAGAATGTCGTTTCAAGATTCGATTCGTGCGTGAGGATTTTATCTATAGTGTATTGTGTTGCCAATTTTAGGAGATTGTCGGGACTTCCGATAACAGTGCATTTCAAAATGTTGTTATTGAATTTCAGATCTCTGACCTCTTCTAAAGACATAAATTTGTCTTTTTGTATTGGTGTGGAAAAATGTATTTCAAATTCTTGAGCGCTTTTAATTTTAAGGGTTTCTATATTTTCAGTAGCAACTATAGTGCCGTTTTTCAATATACTTACTCTGTCACAAATCCTTTCTACTTCACTTAGTACGTGGGATGACATGAAAACTGTTTTACCTGCATTGCGAATTTCTTCAATCATTATAAAAAATTGTTCTTGAATTAATGGGTCTAGTCCTGATGTTGGCTCGTCCAAGATTAACAGTCTGGGTTTATGCATCATTGCTTGTATCAAACCTATCTTCTGTTGGTTGCCTTTGGACATATTTCCGATTTTTATACCAATATCAGAGTCTAATCTATTTGCTAAATTTTCCACATAATTCCAATCAGTTACACCTCTAAGATTTGCAAAATATTTCAATAAATCAACAGCTTTCATAGATTTATACAGCTGAATGTTGCCGGGTAAATAACCAATGTCATTTTTTATGGTTGAACTGTCTTTAACAGTATCCAAGCCAAAAATTTTACAGGTGCCTGATGAACTTCTTATATAATCTACTAGTATTCTCAGCGCGGTCGTTTTACCAGCACCGTTTGGTCCGAGAAACCCGAATATTTCACCTTCAATAACTGACAGGTTAAGATTGCGCAATGCTTTAACTGAACTATAGTTCTTACTAACATTGGAGATTTCTATAACGCTGTCCATGTTGACTATAGTTTTGAAGATAATTGACTATCCGTTGGCTCTACAAGGATATCTCCATTTGGAAATATTATGGTTGGGATTATCCTTTTGCCTTGGTTTAATGATTTGACAGTTTGAAGAGCTGCTTCATTATTGTCAACATCAACCCACGTATATTCTATGTTTTTACTGTCTAGTAACCTTTTACTTCGTTTACAATCTGAACACCAGTCAGCTCCATACACTGTAATTGTTTTTGAATATTCCAATTGATTTCCTTAGAATAGATATTATATCTTTAGATTACGGATTTTCAGTTATGAAGTAAACCTAAATTTGCATTAGCAAAACGGATTACTATGGAATTAATCAATTAACAATGCCGGCAAAAAAACTCGGATTTAAGTATTTATGATATTTCAAAGCCTAAAAGTATCAATTAGGAACAAGTTTTGGATTTAGAAAAATTAAAAATTAATAAAGTAGGGATTGTAGGTTCGGGTACTATGGGTTCGCAAATAGCTGCATTGTTTGCTAATTACGGTATTCCTGTCCTTCTACTAGATGTTGAAACCGAAAAAGATGGTGTTTACACGAGTGAAATAGCAGAAAAAGCAATCAAACGATTGAAAGAAATTAAACCTTCTCCAATAATCGACGATTCAGTTCTGGAATTGATAGAAACTGGCAACACCAAAGAAGACATAAAAATGTTAAATGATGTTGATTGGGTTATTGAAGCAGTTTCAGAGAATATAAACGTGAAAAAAGATGTATGGCAGAATATTAGTAGGCATGTAGATGATCAAACTATTTTAAGTTCGAACACTTCAGGTATATTGATTTCTTCAATAATGGCATCATTACCCGAACATCTAACAAATCGTTTCATGGGAACTCATTTTTTCAATCCTCCTAGATATTTGAAATTGTTGGAAGTGATTCCAACTGAAATCACAGACTCAAAAGCTATTGATCTAGTAACTATGTTTGCTGAAAACGTATTAGGAAAAGGAGTAGTAATTTGTAAAGATGTACCTAATTTCATTGGGAACAGGTTGTGGCTTTTCAGTATTATGTCAACATTAAAGTACGCTGATAAATATGAGATGAAGCCTAACGAAGTTGATGCGATAACTGGTTCCCTTTTAGGACGTCCTAAAAGTGCAACTTTTAGAACTATGGATATCGTGGGGTTAGATGTACTGGTAGCCATTTGCGATAATTTAATTGAATATTTTAAAGGTACATCTGAAAAAGAATACTATAAAGTTCCTTCCTATTTGAGGAAATTAGTGAAAAAAGGCTGGGTAGGAGCGAAATCAGGACAAGGGATTTATAGAAAGTCGGAAGTGGATGGCCGAAATGTGATAGAAACTATCGATTTAAACCATTTTGAATATTTTGTTGATTGTTTATTCCTTCCTGGCTGGGGCCGGAT
>CAYRIG010000081.1:0-6603 GCA_964424315.1 uncultured Dehalococcoidia bacterium
CCACAGGGTTTAGGTAAAACCCAAGGTATTTCTGGCGAATACTTAAATATGCTTCAAAGATCAGATGCTTTGGTTTTAGTGATAAGAGACTTTGAAAATCCATCTGTACCTAGTTTTGGAGACAGTGTTGATTCAGAAGCGGATTTGAATACTATGTTTTATGAATTGGTGTTTGCTGATTTAGAGATAGTCGGTCGCCGTATTGAAAAATTGGAATCGAATATAAAAGGGCTAAAATCAAAACAGCTTGATGATGCAAATTATGAACTAGATTTTTTATCTAAATTAAAAAAAATGTTGGAAGATGGGGTTGGGCTTTGGGATTATCAATACACTGATAGAGATATGAAATTACTATCTGGGTTTCAATTGTTGACAGTTAAACCTTTGATTGTTGTTATAAATATAGGAGAAGAAAATATCGGCAATGAATCAATTATAGAAGATAAACTTTCAGCAAATTTTTCGAAATCGAAGATAATAACTACTTGTATATCCGGACAAATGGAAATGGATTTGTCTCAAATGAATGAGATTGAGGAAAAAGAATTTAGAGAATCTTTAGCTCTTCAAAGCGAATCAGGTTTAAATCGAATGTTGCGATTATCTTATGGGGCTCTAGATTTGATTTCCTTTATGACTGTTGGAGAGGATGAAGTCAGAGCGTGGCCCATAACTAGAGGAACGTCAGCATTAAAAGCATCAGGTAAGATTCATTCAGACCTCGAAAGAGGATTTATTAGAGCCGAAGTAATATCATATGAAGACTTGAAAGAATGTCGTACCCTTGCTGTGGGTAGGGATAGAGGGTTACTTAGACAAGAAGGGAAGGATTATATTGTAGGCGATGGAGAAATAATGCACGTATTATTTAATGTCTAGTGTAAATACTAGGCTATCCATATATCGCGACTTATAAATTCATCAGGTGAAAGTATTTCGTGGCCTGTTTCAGTTATTAAGATTTGATCTTCAAGACCATATTTGTTAGATACTGTCCATATTGGAAATCCTCCATCGTGGTAAAAAAATGGTTCAATGCAGATAACTTGATTGGGTTTTAAAGTTTCTTTGTTATCTTTCGATATTCCAGGTAATTCATGAATGTCTAAACCAATATTGTGTCCTATACTGGTCCAGTTCATAGATTGAGAACCAGTTACAAATTCTGGATATCCTGCTTCTCGTATAGCTTCTTGCGATGCTTCGTATACATCTCCGTAGGTGGCTCCAGGTATAACTGCGTCAATTGCAGCTTGTTGGCTTGATCTAGCTATTTCGTAAAATCGATATTGTTCTTTTGTTGGTTCACCCAAGCATGCAAATCTTTTTATATCCGTATAATAGCCATCATATGTGCATCCGCCATCAAATTGTATTAAACTGCCCTTCTTAATTTTCATTTCTCTGCGAGGCGCACCGTCACCCCATAAAGCCCTTTCAGGGCCAGCATATACTGAAAGAAATTTAATGTCGCTTCCACCTTCTGAATGCATTGTCGATGCGATTGCATTGGCTAAGTCTCTTTCGGATGACCCTTCTTTTATAGATTCGAAACCAGCTTTAATACCCGTACAGGTAATCTTGGTTGATTCTTTTAATCTTTTGATTTCCTCATCAGATTTTATACTTCTGACAGGCCACATTACAGGACCACAATCTGTCCATTCGATATCTGGCAGAGCGGCTCTCATTTTGTCTAAAATTTCTACTGAAACTCCTATTCTAAAGTGGGCACTCATCTCAGTAGCGATTTTTGAATTATTTAAGCCTAGTTTGTTAATCCAAAACGAAAATGATTCTATTAAGGAGTCGCCGACTTTGCCCATGTAAAAACCAACAGGGAAGTTCCATCTTACAATAGTTTTTACCCATGTAGCTTGTGTTTGTATGTGTCCTCCGTTCGGTACAAATATAGCTACGGGATTCTCTGAAGAACGAGGGATAAACGCTGTATAAAAATAAGATTGGATTGGCCAAGCGACATCCATCATTCCAGTTGCGTACCTAACATTAGTCTCTTGAGTTAAAAACATGCCGTCTATATCGCATCTTTCCATTTCTTCACGAAGTCGAGAAATTCGCCTTAAATGTTCTTCCTTACTTGAGTCAGGGAAAAGTGCGAGATTGTCTTGTTCACTTATAAAGAAATTCAATTTAATCTTACTCCATCAATTTTTTAATGTTTCCAACTTGTTCATTAATCGCGTTTCGCATAAACATCCAATCTAATCCTATAGTGGTAAGTTGTACCCCTTGGTTGATTCGCTGCATAACTTCCTCAGGGGTAGAATCTACCGCCATTGCTACAGGTATTCCGTTGGATTTGCCAGTATCAATGACTTTTTGAATGGCATTGATTAACTTGGGGTTATCCCATTGCATCGGAATTCCCATTGAATAACTCATGTCCCCTGGGCCGATAAATAATGCATCAAGTCCTGGAGTTTTAGCTATAGCTTCCACATTCTCTACTGCTTGCGCATGCTCAATTTGAACCATTACAAATACGTGATCATTAGCTGTTGAGTTGTATTCCTCTGTTTGAGTATAGTGTCTAGAAACCCGCCTCGGTGCATTACCTCTAGTTCCAACTGGGGGATATCTGCACGCTGCAACAATCCTAGCTGCATCTTCAGGAGTATTTACGAATGGGACGACGACTCCACTGGCCCCAATATCGAGGACTCTTGCAATAAATGTATGATCATGGGAGGGTACTCTTACAAAAACAGGTATATTAGCCCATTTCCAACCCAAAAGAATAGATTTTAAGTCATCCCATCCTGCTCCGCCGTGCTCCATGTCTATTAATATCCAGCCTAGGTCACAGTCTGCGGCAATAGCCTCTATTGCCAATGGGTCGGTAATTCCTACCCACATTCCCAGACTGCCTTTTCCTTGTTTTAATTTTTCTCTAAGGTTGAGGATATTAAGTAAATCAGTTTTGTCAGTCATGAATTGCTCCGTGTTATTTCAGTGTTAATGCTAAGTTAGCATATCATTTGAATAATTGAAAATATCACAACAATAAATCCAACTAACAATTAATTGCGATTACTAATAGTTTTAAACAAATTTTTAACAAGGTATCATATTACTAAGCATATGGAGGTGTTAATAAGTATGGTTGCAGGCACTAAATATAAAGTTATTGGTAAAAGTCCAATTAGGCATGATGGTTATGATAAGGTAACTGGTAAAGCCAAATATGGCGCTGATATACATCCTCCAGGACTACTTCATGGGAAAATATTGCGTAGCCCACATGCTCATGCTCGCATTTTATCTATTGATACAAGTGATGCTTTAAAAGTTCCTGGAGTAAAGGCTGTAGTCACTTCTGATGATTTAGCAGATACTACTGGAATGTCTTTAGCTGATAGGCATATGAGTAATAAGATTTTAGCTTCTGGCAAGGTATTGCATAAAGGTCATGGAGTAGTAGGGCTTGCTGCGGTTAGTCAGCATTTAGCTGAAGAAGCATTAGCGTTGGTCAAGATTGAATATGAAGTGCTTCCTTCAGTTGTAACGGCCGAAGAAGCAATACACCCAAATGCTCCTTTGTTGCATCAAGAATATAAAGGAAATATTGCTTCTTATGACAAATTGACTTTAGGTGATATTAAAGAGGGATTTGATAAATCAGACGTTGTGGTGGAAAGGGAATTTCGTACGCAGACTGTTCATCAAGGTTATATTGAACCTCATACAGCTACAGTTTCGTGGGCAGCAGAAGAAAACAAAATTACTTTGTGGTGTAGTTCTCAAGGACATTTCCAGATTGGTGAAAATACAGCGACAGTTTTGGGAATACCATCTTCAAGAGTTAAAGTTATTCCGATGGAAATCGGTGGCGGATTTGGCGGGAAAACGACAATTTATGTTGAACCTGTTGCAGCATTGCTTTCCAAAAAATCAGGTGCTCCTGTCAAGGTCACCATGACTAGAGCCGAAGTTCTTGAGGCGTCGGGACCTACTTCTGGTTCATATATGAAAGTTAAAATGGGTGCTGATAAAAACGGGAAAATAGTGGCTGCCGATGCGACATTGAAATTTGAGGCAGGAGCATGGGCCGGTTCCCCAGTAGGAGCTGCGGCAATGTGTATATTTACTCCATATGATATAGAAAACGTTAATATTGACGCATACGATATTGTGGATAATAAACCTAAAACAACTGCTTATCGTGCCCCAGGTGCACCAATTGGTTCATTTGCTGCAGAGACTTTAATTGATGAACTTTGTGAAAAGCTTTCTATTGATCCTATTGATTTTCGGATATCGAATGGTGCTAAAGAAGGTACTAGAAGAAGTAATGGAGTTGTAAATCCTGTTATAGGGTGTATAGAAACTGCGGAAGCTTTAAAAAAGCATGAACACTATACATCGCAGTTAATAGGTCCTAATAAGGGACGTGGAATAGCATCTGGATTTTGGATTAACGGTTCCGGTCCTGCCTGTGCTTTGGCTAACGTTAATTATGATGGTACTGTTCATTTGACTATAGGTTCTGTGGACATTGGAGGTACCAGGCCAGCTGCAGCTCAACAATTTGCAGAAGTGTTAGGTATTCCAGTAGAAGATGTTAATCCTCAGGTAGGAGATACTGAAGCTATTGGCTATACATCAATGACTGGGGGTAGTGGGGCAGCATTTAAAACAGGATGGGCTTGCTATGAGGCTGCCCAAGATGTTAAGCGTCAGTTAATACAGAGAGCAGCTCTATTATGGGAAACGACTGCTGAAGATGTTGAATTTACTGATGGGATTATGTCTCGTAAAAATTCATCTGGTCAAAATATTACTTTTAAAGAAATAGCGGGCATGTTACCAGAGACTGGTGGTCCAGTAGTAGGTAGCGCAAATCTTGACCCATCTGGTGCTGGTAGCGCCTTTGCTACTGCAATTGTAGATGTTGAAGTCGATCCCGAAACTGGGAAGGTTGATATTTTACGTTGCACTATAGCTCAGGATGTTGGGACTGCGATTCATAAAGATTATGTTGAAGGGCAATTACAGGGTGGAATGGCGCAAGGTATAGGATGGGCATTGAACGAGGAATATTATATGAATGACAAGGGTTCCATGGATAATTCGAGTTTCTTAGATTATAGGATGCCAACAGCTTTAGATTTGCCCATGATTGATACGGTAATAGTTGAGGTTCCTAACCCTAAACACCCATTTGGGGTTAGAGGTGTTGCTGAAGTATCTCTAGTACCACATTTGGCTGCTCTAGCTAATGCTATTTATCAAGCAACAGGGATTAGATTTACTAATGCACCAATAAAGCCATCTCTCATTTCTGAGGCACTCAACAAAGGTTGATAAAAGACCTGTAGAAGTTAAAAAAGATGATTGGTAATTAAAACAAGTTATCTATTTTTTCAAATTGTTTACCCAAAACTTCTGGAGACTCTACTTGCATCCAATTATCAAGTATAGAAGAATAAACGCTTCTGAAGTCTATCGATGGAGCTAAATCTCCTTCAACCAATGCTTCTGCCCTTATGTCTGGGTAGTCACTGAAAGATCCACCATTAACGTTTGGACCAATTAAGAAGGAAACGCCAGCTGCCCCGTGGTCTGTACCGCCACCATTTTCTTTAACTCTTCTGCCAAATTCTGAAAACACTAACATACTTACATTATCGTCTGCATTATGGGCTTTTAGGTCATCCCAAAAATCTGCTATGCCAGTGGAAACGTCGTTCCAAAGTTTGGGGTGAGAGCTTGCCTGAGCAGCATGAGTATCAAATCCACCATATTCTGTGTAAATTATTTTTGAACCTATGCCAGCTAAATGTACTTTAGCTACATCTTTTAATCTATTGGATATGGTATTAGAGCCGTATTCAACATTTGATTGGTATAAATGTGCTGCCTTTTTTATTTCGTCTGCACCCTTTAATGCATCTGTACCTGTTCGAGCTATGTATTCCATGATAGGTGCTCTGCCGGTAGCTGGAGCGTACATTTGGGCAAAATGATTTAATATGCGTTGTCTTTCTAAATCTTGTTCTACTGATGTTAGTAGTCCATAGGCATTTATATCAGATACTGAAGCTACCGAAACTCCATCCGCAACGAGTGCTCTAGGTAAACCTTGACCTATATTTACCACTGTGGCTGGGTTTTCAGACTTTGGATCAAGTTGTCTCGCTGCTTTGCCTAACCACCCTTCGCTTGCAAAATCATCTGGCTCAGCTGTATGCCAAATATCCATGCATCTGAAATGTGACCTGTTCGAATTCGACCATCCAACTCCATGAATTATAGCTAAATCTCCATTGGCATATATATCCTGTAAAGGTTTCATTGATGGGTGAAAGCTTAAATTTTCATCTAAGCGTAGACCTTCATTTTCAGCTACTTTCAATTTAGGTCTATTATCATAGTAAAATGGATTATTATATGGAATTACTGTGTTCATATAATCATTCCCGCCGCTGAGTTGGACGACTACGAGTACAGGATCTTTTTTTGATGTTGTCATGATTTTGCCTCCGGATAATTATGCATGATATAGCATGGAGATAAATTTTAACAGAACTGATATTCTTTGGTGCCAGCAATCAAAGCTAAAGTATCTGTTATTTG
>CAYRIG010000082.1:0-6592 GCA_964424315.1 uncultured Dehalococcoidia bacterium
TGACACTCCTGTTTATAATCTGTTCGAAAACAGAGGTTTACCAGCGAGTCATTGTCAAAAAGGAAGTTTTTCTTTCTATTGTCATCCTGATACAAAACAGTATCATGCTGATTATGCTAATCCAGCTGCCATTAAGAATATGGTGAAATCAAATGGCATGCAAGATTGGACACAATTATTCACATTGAAAAACGATATTCTTGTTAATCCAAGACCTTGTTTGTCGGCGTGGTGTACAACCGTTATCGAGGATACAAGAATTGTTGCAACAAGAAATCATTATTTCCATTTTTTCGATCCAGAGGGGAACCAATTGCCGTATGCTGATGAAGCTATGGTTATAGCAATGCAAAGTAGACCTGCAGCGGTTTTTCGTGCAATGAACGGCGAAAACGATGGACAAACAACACCATTCTATTTAAGTGAAGTACCAGTGTATAACGCCAATTTAGAGAAAGGTGATTATAGTGTATACCAATGGCCATCAACCGGAGGTAATGATGCAGCAGTTGTTTTGAACCAGACGTTTAATGAAGATCCATTGATTGGAAAACTAATAAGAACACGAGATTTTAGAAAAGCATTATCTTATGGAATAAATAGAGGCACTATCAATGATAACGTTTTTCTCGGTGCAGGAGTGATTCAATCTTGGGCCCCACATAAATCAACGCCCTATTACCCTGGAGATGAGGTTGCAAATAGAAATATTGAATATAATGTTGATAAAGCCAATGAATTACTTGATTCTTTGGGGTTAACTGAAACGGATTTAGAAGGTTTTCGGCTTAGGACAGATGCTGGAAGAGAAACCGAACCTATACTGCTAGATATAATAATGTACGGTGAAGGTGAAGATCTTGCTATTGGGGAATTGATTTCAGATATGTGGGCTGACATAGGTATAAAATCCAGAATACGTCTTACCGCTTCGACAAGGAGAGATTTTCAAAAAAATATAGAGTATCTTACAGTGGCGTTGGACTTTTCAGCCTATCAAGCAAATCCGTGGGCTGTGGAATGGGGAGGAATGACCACTTTAAGGTCAGGAAGTCTTATTGGTACTGCGATTGGAGAATATAATGAAACCAGAGGAGCTAAAGGTATGCCTAAGGATACAGACTCAGCCTACCTGCCTCTTGCACCTGAAGATACATTCCCAGCAGATACATCGGGAAACATGCAAAAGCTCAATGATTTATGGAAAGAAGGAAGAGCATATAAATACAGCGATCCTAGAAGAATTGAAATTGGTAAACAGATGTTTGATATATTTGCCGAAGAACAATATGCTATACCAACTGTAGGTTTTACAGCTACCATAAGAGGTATTTTTCTCAATAGAAACAACGTTTATAATCAACCCAAAACACATATAAGAGATCATAACGGATTTCATGCATGGACATATTTTTTCGAAGATGGGAAAGATAACTACCACCATGTAGATAATAGGTCGAAGGTTAGAAAGAGTTATTCGTTTATGGGTGGTTTGTGATTCTGGATTTTTGGACTAAATTATGCCATCAAGATTAATCATAAGAGAAATAGCTGAAACTTTTGTAGTGGTAATGTTGGTGTTTTTGGCTTTACAGATAACTGTTCGTACCTACCAAGTAGAAGGTTCTAGTATGGCTCCAACCATGGATCATACAGATTATGTATTGGTTAATAAAATAGTTTATACAAAATTCCAAAAAAATGTGTTGAGTAATTTTTTGCCTTTTGTAGATATGGCATCGAAAGAAGTGATGTTTCCATTTCATACTCCACAGAGAGGAGAGATAGTCATATTTAAATATCCTCAAGATGAGACTAGAGAATTTGTAAAAAGAGTGGTAGGTGTCCCTGGGGACTTGGTTGAAATAAAGAAAGGTTATGTTTATGTAAATAGTGAAAAGATAACGGAAGAATACGTGTCATATAGGGATAATGGTTCAACTAGGAAATATAAAGTAGGCTCCTATTCATATTTTGTTCTTGGCGATAACAGGATTTCTAGTAATGATTCTCGTGATTGGGGGGTTGTACCGGCTAAAAATATTGTTGGGAAACCTTGGTTTACACTTTGGTCTTCTAGAAACAACGAGAATGGTATTTTTTCTTTCTTGAAATGAATATGTGTCCGTGACTATATAAATTAATTATTGGACCTAAATATTAGACACAGATTTCTTTCAGTTCTAATGAATCCTGATATATAATGCGTCTTGGTTTATTTTTAATTAAACTTTAATCATCGGGCCGGTAGCTCAGGGGTAGAGCATCGGACTTTTAATCCGAGTGTCGAGGGTTCGAATCCCTCCCGGCTCATGGACCTAAAGGTTAGGTTGTTATGCTATTATTGCTAAATACTAATTAAATTAAGCCAGAATGTTTCGATTTTTACTATTCTATATCAAATGTTCTTGTGGACTGTTCCGTATCTGATTCGGTTAAGATACCTTTTATTTGAATCCTTTTTAAAGAGTTGTCGTCGGTTAACCAAACTGTAACTTCCGCTGTCTTGTTCGATAAGACGTTTGGGATTAAGGTGTTCAGTAATGATGAATCAGCTGTGCCCACGATACTTTTATGTGATATGTTGTTTATCCAAGAACTACTTCCATATTTAGCTTCCTGTATGTTCTTGATAATATTAGCAAGAGTGCTGGGTAGTGATTCAGAACTTGATTTGATATCTTCATCGGAAATAACAGGTATTCCGTCGGGAACTGTTGTTACTTTAAATCCTATTGAGTTAGATTCAGAAAGTAAGGCTAAAACATCATCAATAATATTAGATGGTTGAGGGGTTGGTGTTGGAGACATGAAAGGAGTAGGGGTACTTTTATAGCCTTGGCCTGCATAACCACTTGCAGCTGCTCTGTCACGTTCTCCAGATTTACAGAAATTCAGTGGGTCTTGGAAATGAATAATGAAACTCCAATGTTCATAATCAACCAGGTTCATTTCATTTGGTGTTAGATCTTCGACATATCTCCACGGGGCAGGTTGTTCGATAGTACTTACAAAATATATGCTTGCCAGTTCTCCAGATGAAGTATAATTCAGGAGATAAGGCATATTTGAATTAGTTAAGTATTCTCCTCTTCCTGCAGTGCACAATACAAACCTTTCCCAATTGTTATTAGCGGCTTCATTGACAAGCAACGGTAGTTTTTCTTGATTAATTGAATTAGATTCACCGGTACTAATCGTTATATGTGATTCTTCTATTTGTGTGTCGGTAATATTCCCATAAAGGAAACCAATTAATAATCCAATCGCTAATGCAACTACACTAATAACCAAGTATAAATTTTTACCTGACAATATTTTTTCCATGGATCACATTTTTGATTTTTTAGTTGTTATTACCTGGGCATGCATTCAACGGATCTTTAAAATGAATGATTAACTTAGAATGTTCATAATTGATAGAGGGGTATAAATTCGTATCAATAGTATTAGACGTAACCCAGGGTTGAGGCATTTTTTCTTTGCTAAACAGGTAAATACTAAGTAGTTCATCTTTTGTATCGTAACCTAGTAAATAAGGGGTTTCTGATTTGTTGAAGAATCTTCCATTGCCAAGATCACAATTTGAATTATTTATCCATCCATTATTTATTGCATCTGTTGCTGTAATGGGAAGTTGTTCTTCAAACGACTCATTTCGGTTCATATATGAGTAATAGCCGTCTCTTCTAGCTGTTAGTGGACCTCCACTGTCGATAGAAGAATATCTTGCTATTGTTTTTTCGTCAGTTGCATTTTCTATAGTAAATCCAATGCCAATTGCAACGACAAATACAATAATCGCTATAATTATCAAACCTATTTTTGAATCAAGTATTGTTTTCATTTTTAAGTTTAAAACGGGTTTTATTCTACCATGTATATACAGTTATTTATCAATAATTTAGATAACTAAAACATACGATATTTAATAAGGTTGATACAAACAAAAATATTTAACAGAACCAGAAATATATTGACTAATTGGGATCTTTGTATCTAATAATGTTAAATATATTCAACAATATTCTTTCATAGAAAAATCATATAAATTGTTGAAAAGGGGTATTTTATGGATTCGAAAGGTAAAGGCTTATGTCTTGCTATAGGTTCTGTCGCAGCAATAGTAGGCTATATGATATGGCAATTTGCAGTGGTTGGTGTGAATACGAAATATGACGATGTGACAACAAACCTTACACAAGCTGCTGATGGCAGTGGAATTATGCCAGTTCTTGTGGTATTAATTGGTGTTGGTTTGATTATTAACGCCGCAGGTTTAAATGGTATAAGAGGTTTGGTTGGCGGTAGTGCTGAAAGTATTGGAATTTTTTGTGTTACTGCAGCCATATTAATGTTTGTAGTAAGTTTGGGTGGGGTAGTAGCGATGGGTGAGCTTGGGAATAAATTTGTTGAAGCCAGTAATGGTGCAGCTGCATTAGCCGCTGCTGGAGATGCTGCTGGTGCTGCCGGTGCTGGTGCTACAGCTACTACAATAGCTACAGCCGGTGGATACACCTTGGCAGCTAATACAGCTATAGGTCAATTAGGAGCACTTTTATTTTCTTTAGGGTTCCTTTGTATTGGTTTAGCATACAAAGATTCTGATTTTAAGGGAGCTTTGTCTTTTATACCTTTGGGATGGCTTGCTATCCTCGCTGGAGCAATCGGACTTGTTTCAACTATAATAATCGCTAATATTGATTCATTAGGAGTAGATGCATCAAACCAGATTACAGGAATCGCTTTCTTGTTATCAGTTATTTGGGCGGTTTTGGTAGGTGTGAAGCTTATTGGGCAACAGGAATAAAACCTTATAAATTTTTATTTCATTAGAAATTTGGCAGACATGCTACTTCCCGTAGCATGTCTGTTATCTTTTTAGAATGATGTTTTATATTGATAGCCATGTTTGAGCAAATGTTCTTGTAAATATAGCTAATTCTTCTTCTGTTTCATTTTCTTTTGTTACAATTGTTTCGAAAGTGTATGGTCCTGAATAATTGATTTCAATAAGTGTTTCGAGCATGTCATCCCAATTCAATACTCCTCTGTTAGGGCCTTTGTGGTCGTCTCCATCCTGATTTCCGTTTACATCGTGTAAATGTGTTCCTTTTAATCTATCTCCAGCTGATTTGATTTCTTCTACTATTTCATGACCCATTACCCCGACATGCCCTGTATCTAGAATTAAACCAAGTTGATTTGCTGGGTATTGATCAACTAGCAAACGGAGTTCTTTCATTGACCGGTAGGGGTAGTTACAATGATATGGCAAATTTTCGAGATTCATCCTGACCCCGTACTTTTCAGCTATAGGTATCAAATAATCGAGTGACCTTATTACGGCTTTTTCCATTATCGCAGGGTTATTTGGATTATCTGGGTCTGGTACAAATATTGGGTTTGGAATAGGGTGTATTACCATGTCCGAAGCTCCAATATCTGATGCGAAAATTATAAACGACTCCAGAGTTTTCACTTCTTTAATACGCCATTCTTCTGTTGTTGCACCTAGTGTTGTTAATCCTGAAGGGGCATGAATGCTTCTAGCTTTAAGATTGCGAGTATTTAATTCCTTGTTAAAATCGCTAAGTTCCTTATTTTTTAATGGATGATCTACATGGGAACCACATCCAATTTCAACAGATGGATAACCTGACTTTTGTATTGAATCTAAAGCTTCCAAAACAGATTTGTTTCTAAATCCTGCAGTACTATAACTCGTATTATCCATTATATTTCTCCATTATATTTATTTGCGTATAGATTGTTTGTGCCCAAGTAAATTTCAAATGCTGACGGCGCATCTGAAACCAGTATGACCAGTTGATGTATCCGGGGTTGTAGCTGTTCTTGCTGAAACACGGTATCGATTGCAATAGGTTTCGTGACATAAGTATGACCCACCCTTAGTTACTTTTGCAGTGCCGGTTTTGGGGCCTTTGGGGTTAGTTTGTATTTCACCATTGTTAATATGGTTAGTAGTAAACCAGTCATTACACCATTCCCAAACATTTCCTGATGCATTGTAAATGCCATAACCGTTAGGTTCAAATGATATTGCTGGTGCGGTAGATTCATATCCATCTGATTTTGTGTTTTTGTTTGGGAATACGCCCTGCCAAATATTACACCTATGTTTGCCATCAGGTGTTAAACTATCTCCCCATGGATACTTTTTTTGTTCCATACCACCTCTTGCACTGAATTCCCATTCAGCTTCTGTGGGAAGTCTTTTACCAACCCAATTAGCATAAGAATTAGCATCGTTCCATGATACGTGTACCACTGGATGGCCCATTCTTTTTTTTATGTTGGACCCTGGTCCTTCTGGGTGGTTCCAGCAGGCATCTTCAACTTTTCTCCACCACTCAGAGCCAGCGACTGCTTCGGTTACTTTAGATGAGGTTCGCCTAGAAATGAATTTATGAAATACAAAAGACCAACCAAATTTGTTAGCATCAGTTTTATAGCCGGTTTCATCAATGAAAGCTTTAAATTCACGATTCGTTACTGTTTTAGTATCTACATAAAAATCATCTATATGAACTTTACGCACTGGGCTTTCTCCATCTAATGGGAATTGCTC
>CAYRIG010000083.1:0-6589 GCA_964424315.1 uncultured Dehalococcoidia bacterium
GAGCGTATAAACAGGATCTCCTCCGGGCGCGAAGAGTTGCTCTGGATCATGACCACTGCTAGTAGTCTGAGAAACATCCCAGACGTGAAAGTGGGGATCCCAAATTTTCAAGATGCCTCCTTCATCGACATGTTCCTAAATGATTTGATGTACAAACCCGAAGCCATCAAGGCATGTGGAACATCGGGTCCAAATTCTTGACCATGGGGGACCCGTCAGAATTGGTGACCATGATGTCTCCCATGAACTTCCACCAACGCTGCATCACCTCATGTTCCGGAAGTGACTCCATCTTGTGATCTTCTATTCTTCGAAGCACGGCAAAGAGGGTCGATGTTTCTTCATCCAAAAAGATGCTGTAATCGGAAATACCAGCATCATGGAGTAATTGAACCAGTTCCGGCCAGATTTCATCATGCCTTTTTTGATAAAGCTCTCGCTGACCAGATTGCAATTCCATCTTAAATGCGATCTGTTCCATATCTTATTAGATTTAGGTTACTGAAATCTATCTTGTTCCGAACGTCTTAAAGCTTAATGCCCATTCCCTGATCGTTGAAAACCCTCCTCGAAAGAAACAACAGGGCCTAAACCCTTTGATTCCCAAAAGACTTGAATGGAGATGGTTTCCAAAAGGGGAATGGGCATCTTTTGAGTTTATTTAGATGCTGCCACTACATTATCTTTATTGTACACAGTAAATGGCCCTTGTAATACTCGTAAACCGACATCTCGAGTAGGATCTTTTGTGATAGTGTAATACCCCATTCTTCCAGCTTTAAATGTCTCTCCTTCTATACCCTCAATTTGCCGCGTAGAGATAAGATACGTCACGTAATAAGTTAAATACCCTAAATCAATAAAACTCCATAGTGCGAACTCAGGAGCACATCCATTCAAGGTATACGAAACCATTTCAGCTGGCATGCCGAGGCCACTGATTTTGATCTGATCGCATAATCCTTCATCCTGAACAGCTTTTGCTGCTGAGACTATCCCCACTGATGTAGGAGCCATGATTAGTTTCATATTAGGATGCTTATCAATCAATCCTACTGCTTTATTGTAACTCTTTTCTGACTGATCATCTCCATAAACTAAATCTACTAAATTCAATTTAGAGTATTTTGGTTGCTTTAAATATTCCTTCATTGCTGCATTCCAAGAATTTTGGTTTGCAGAATCAGGTGTCGCCGAAAGAATTGCAAAATCACCGCCTGAAGGACCTAGAATACTTAAAGCCATATCAGCCATAACTTTTCCGGTTTCTGTAAAATCTACTTGAGCTACAAAAACTTGTTCTCCTTCAGCTGAAGGTATTTGTGAATCCCAAGTAACCACAGTAAGGCCTTTTTTTCTTGCAGCTTTTGCAGCAGGAGCTATCTGATCACCGGAATTATTTGAAATCATTATCCCGTCCACTCCTTGCGTAGTTGCTGTAGTAACAATTTCTATTTGACCAGCCACACTATTCTCAGGTGTAGGGCCAAGATATTCTAATTTACCAGGGTTTTGGAGTTCAGCATGTGCTTCCATAGCTCCTTTACGGGCATGATCAAAGGGTAGAATCCCTAAGAATTTTGGTAAAAGAACCAAATCAGCTTTCATCCCTTTTTCAGGGATTGTATGCCCCATAATTATACCGCTAAATATGAAAATGAATAGTGCATTAATAATTATTATTCTATTAAACATAATATTCTCCAATTAAAAGTGATTAAAAAAAAGTTCAACCATTAAAAAATATTATTCCATAGGCGATCCTCCTAAAAGATGTTTTTCTTAGAAAATATTTAATCATGTATTACTTTTTTAAATAAAGATTTATTTTTTCAAGAATATTTGGAACCAATACTGATAGAATTAATAGTATTCCAATGACTCCGGTTTGAAGATGACCTGTGATGTTACTCAAAGACATCCCATTCCTTAAGTAAAGGACAATAAGTATAGAAAGAATGACTCCATAAATTGATCCTAATCCACCAAATATACTTACCCCTCCCAGCAATACAATAGTGATAATATCCAGTTCGAAACCAAGCCCCATATCTCCACGAACAGTTCCCAGCCTTGCTGCAAATAAAATACCGGATAAGGCTGAAATAATTCCTGACGCAATGAATAAAGTTATTTTTATTACTTTAACATTTATTCCTGAATATAAGGCCACATTCTGGTTTATCCCTGAAACATAGATATTTCTTCCAAATCCAGTAAATTGTAAAATTATGATCGCCAAAATTAACAATACAAAGAATATCATCATTGATAGAGGCAAATACCCTAAAAGAGGTTGTTGGCCTAATAATTCAAACCATTCAGGAAACATTTTTATTGAACGGTCACCAATTAATACTCTTGCTAATCCACGAAACCCAATAAGCATCGCCAAAGTAACCACCAAAGAAGGAAGTTTAACTACAGTAATCCAAAAAGCGTTGAATGCTCCACCAATTCCTCCAATTAGTAACGAAAATATTATAGATAAATACATTGAGAAACCAGATTCTACAAACCAACCCAATGCACATGCTGAAAGCCCCATCATGGAGGCAACAGAAAGATCTATTTCTGCATTAATAATAATCATCGTCATGATAAATACTATTAAGACTTTTTCGATGGATAAAACGAAGAGGTTGATCTGATTTTCGACGCTCAAAAATGACTCCGATATTAATGAATTTACAATCACGGTAACTATAAGAATTATAGTAAGGAACCCTTCCCAGCTTTTCATGAGCTTTAAAAATTTTTTCATAATATCATTAGGATTTAAGTGGAGTTTGTTTTTTAATCCAAAATGACCTGAATTTTTTCATAATTATTGTATCAGTAGCTACAGATAACAAAATGAGAATACCTAGAAGAGCATCCCTCCAGAATTCACTTATATGAAGCCAACGGATTAAGCTATTTTCTAGCAAATCGATAAGCACTGCCCCCATAAAAGACCCAAAGGCACTTCCTGATCCTCCAAAAATATTTACTCCTCCTACAACAACAGCCGCTACTGATTTTAACTCAAATCCTATTCCAGCTACGACAGTGACTTGGCCGATTCTAACCAAAAAAATGAAACCCGTTAGTCCTGCTAGGGCTCCACATAATACAAAAGCAGAAAAAACGAGCCTTTGAATAGGGAAACCTGTTAATTTGGCTGCTTCCGGATTCGATCCAATTGCATAAAGTTTTCTACCAAAGGAAGTATATTTAAGAATAATTTGAAAGGTAATAACTACAATTATCATCCCAGCTACTACATACCTCAACTGGAAACGATCATATGTAAAAACATTCATTCGAGGTAGCTCATGAATCCACTTTGGTAATTCTATAGCAAGTACAGTTTGTGCATCAGAGTATTCAACGAGAATTGTTCTGAAAAGCGCCAATGTTCCTAGTGTTACAATGATGGCTGGTATCTTTAAATAAGCTACAAAATACCCATTAATAGCTCCCATCACTGCCCCTAAACCTATTGCTAGTATTATAGCTGTGATCGGTGCCATTTCGTTGTATTGAGTAAGTTGCTGGCCCACAATGTAAGCTGTGAATCCAACAATTGAGCCTACTGACAAATCTATATTACGCGTTAGAACCACTAAGGTCTGCCCAATAGCTAAAACGGCAAATATTGCAACGCTAGTTGAAATCCTATTAAACAATCTTGCGTTTAAGTAGTTTTCGATGACAGTTGAAAATCCTAAAAGAACTAGAATTATTAGTAACATCAACACTATATTTCTAAGCTTTTCAGGGCGAATATTTTTTATAAAAGCATTCATAAATTACCCGTTTTTTGCCCCATGGCCAGAGACATTATGTTTTCCTGGCTCGCAATACTAGCGTCTACAATACCCATCTGTCGGCCTTCGCGCATGACAAGAATCCGATCACTCATTGCGATTACTTCTGGGAGATCTGAAGAAATACAAATGATGGCCATACCTTCATCAGCTAACTGTTTTATTATTGCATGTACTTCTACTTTAGTACCAACGTCAATCCCACGTGTAGGTTCATCAAGTATAAATATTTTAGGGCTAGTATTCAACCACTTACTTAACATGACTTTCTGCTGATTACCTCCAGAAAGTTTATTTACTTCGTTAAAAAGTGACGGAGTTTTAATTTGAAGCCGATCTTTAAATTCTTTTGCAGATATATATTCTTCATTTCTGTTTATAATTCCTAATTTATTTAGATAGCTTTTTAGTGCTGGTAGTGTTATATTTGTTGTAATTTCCATTGGCATAGCCAATCCTAATTGCCGCCGGTCCTCGGACAAATATGCTATACCAAGCTTTTTAGCTTTTTGTGGAGAATCTATATTTACTGGTTTACCGTATAAATTAATTGTTCCAGAATCAACTGGATTAATTCCGAACAAAGCCAAACCCACATCTGTCCTTCTTGACCCCACAAGGCCTGCAAACCCCAAGACCTCTCCTTGGTATAGATCAAATTCAATCCCATTAAAAATTGATTCTTTTGAAATATTTTTTACAGAAACTACACACTCACCTTTAATTTTATTTTTTCTAGATGAATAGAATTGACTAATATCTCTTCCAACCATGTCTTTAATAAGGCTATCTTTTGTGACTTTGGAAATGTGATTTGTTGATATATGTTTACCATCACGAAGAACAGTTAATTGATCAGCAATATCGAAAACTTCTTCTAAACGATGACTAATGAATAAAATTGATACATTGTTATTTTTGAGTTTTCGGACCACTTTAAAAAGTTGATTTACCTCAAAGTTAGACAATGATGCTGTTGGTTCATCCATGATCAGAACCTTAACATTAAGTGATATAGCTTTTGCTATTTCTACGGATTGTTGTGCAGCAAGAGTTAAACCACTAGCAGGCGCTCTAACATCAATTTTTACTCCAAGATCTGAAAGAATTCTATACGCATCATCATACATTTTATTCCATCTTACAAAAAACCCCCTTTTTTTATGACTTATAAAAATGTTTTCAGCTACATCCAAATCTGGATATACCATTGGTTCCTGATAAATTGCAGCTATACCATAATCTTGTGCCTGTTGTGCATTTTCTATATTTGTTAGAGCACCTGATACAAATATTTCCCCTTTATCAGCATGCTGGACTCCTGTAAGTATTTTAATCAAAGTTGATTTTCCTGCTCCATTTTCACCAACAATTACATGAACTTCTCCCGCAAACAATTTTAAGGAAATCCCCTCAAGCGCTTGAGTCATATCAAAGCGTTTTGAAAGTTTTTTTACTTCTAGTACTGACGCAGTCTTAGAATCCATAATTCAAGGTACTTTAAATATTACAGACACCTTTTTCACCATAAGAATAAACATATAAACATAAGTTAAACAGGTTAACTGTATAAAATATGATGGCCCAAAATCGCATATGGGATTAAGCAGATAATTCATGACATACTCCATGGTATATCTAAATAATATAAGACAACTAATAATTTAATATCTCCACATAAAATATTCACACATAATGTTTAAGATGCGCATATTGATAAATGGGCATGGATACTTTATTTTTCTGCATATAATTATATAAGCCTATTTCTAATTAAAACATCACTACAGACTCAATACGTTAACAAGTTCCTCCATTTCATCCTTGTTTATTCCTTCTGGAACAAATCCGCTAGTAAGGCATTTCAGGTATAATTTTGCACCTTTGTTCGCAACATCTATATAATCAAATGCTACAAGAGCATCCTCACCAGTTGAAATTGCTCCATGTTTGTTCCACAGAGCTACATCACGTGTTTTCAGAGCTTCCACTGTCCTGTCTGACAGTTCTTCAGAACCTGGTAGAGTGTATTGTGTAATCCCGACTCCTTTAGGAACAAACACACGAACTTCCGGAATCATGCTCCATAATACATTATTTAGCGCTTTTTCATCATGAGCCAAATTTGGATGATGAGTGATGCAAATCAACTCATTTGGGTGAGTGTGAACAACAGCACGGTGATTGCTTTGGGAGGATAGTTTATCAAGATGGATCTTAACGTGAGGAATAAACTCACTTGTCGGGCGGAAACCAGGATGGTCCTTACCACCCCACAATATGTGAAATCCTGTAGCATTTTCGTTAAAGCGAACAATACATCCTGTTTCTTCGGGATATTTCATTTCACGTAGTCGTGCACCTCTGCCCGTTACAAAAAAAATCAACCGAGCAACTCCTTTGGGAAATTCATCACATTCGACAAATCGAAATCCCTTATAGTTCGTTGTATCTTCATCGAGGATGTCGGTTATGTTTATAGATATATTCCCTCCGCTTCGTTCAGCCCATCCTCGGCTCCACATATATCCTGCCACTTCAGTAGCTTTAGCAATTTCCTCTTTAACTATCTGATTAATTATAATATTTTTCATTACTGAACAATCAAATTAAGATCTTTTTAACTTAAACATATGAAAAATATCTAAACTAGTAGCTCACACAATTCATGTCAATCTCGAAAATATAGATTATTATTAAACGGGTGTCCTTTGAACGGGTGGTGTAAATTTAATTGTGTGAAATCTGGAAAGGCTTGAGCTCAGGTAATTATGTAG
>CAYRIG010000084.1:0-6577 GCA_964424315.1 uncultured Dehalococcoidia bacterium
TTCCAGTTCGTGGTCGCGCTTTTCAGACCTGTCAAAAACTAAGGGGTAAAACTTTCCTCTTTTAGAATAATAAAGCCAATAGGCTTTTTTATTTTCAAAAATAAATCCAAAAACTGAAGCGATAAGACGATCGCCATATCCATGGTCTATGAAAGTTTCGTTGACTATATGGGCGAATTCAACAAGATCTTCAAAATCCTTGTCTTCAAACGAGATCCAATTGTCGAGAATTTTATATTTTGTATTAGTTGATAATGAACTGATTTTTAATATGTCACGTATTTCTTTATCTAGTTGCTCAAAAAACAAGGAATCTACAGGGTTGAAAGCTACGCCTGCATGGTGTGAGAAAGAAAGGGAAGCCCTTTCTTCAACTGCTGAGGCAGCCCCAACAATTGAAAAAAACTGTTCTCGCTGTGGTTTTTTAAGTTTGTTACGCCCAAACAGAAAATTATAAAGGCCCATAAGTTTTATCTTCCAGTATATTTACGAGGGCCTTCTAAGTCGGCTTGCATGTCTCTAAGTTTCTCTATGCGTTTTTCTGTTGGAGGATGACTTGATAGAAGGTTGCCAATACTCTTGCCGCTTAACGCCGGTATTATAAAAAATGCATTGGCATGTTCGACAGTGCGTAAGTCCTTTTCTGGTATTCTTGCGACCTCGCCGCTTATTTTTGTGAGAGCAGAGGCCAATGTCAGCGGTGAGCCTGTTAAGATTGCACCTCCTCTATCGGCAGCATATTCTCGATATCTGGAAATTGTCAATATAAGCAGTTGGCTGATGAAATAAACTAAGATTGTTCCTAAGTAAACAGCCATGATGACTAACATGGCCTGCCCGCCACCTTCTCTGCCGCTCCTTCTTCCTCCGCCAAAACCTCCAAAAAGACTCATCCAAAACAACATTTGCATAAGAAATCCTGAAATCACAACTATCAAGCTAGCCCAAGTTAATACCATTACGTCTTTATTTTTGATATGGCTTAGTTCATGGGCAAGAACGGCTTCAAGTTCTTTTTCGTTAAGTTTGGACAATAATCCTCTAGTAACAGCTATAACAGCATTGTTAGGACTCCGACCCGTAGCGAAAGCATTGGGTACGTGAGTCTCCATGATTGCGATTTTTTTGGGCTTAGGCATATCGGCTAAAGCCGCTAATCTTTCCACCGTGGCATGAAGTTTGGGTTCTTGTTCAGGAGAAACTACGCGAGCACCCGTACTTTTTAAAACAAGTTTGTCAGAAGCAAAAAATTGAAATGCTACCATTGCAATGCCTATTATCAACAGAAGTTCTAGCGGCATCCCCATTGAAAAAAGAAATAAGCCGAAAAAACAGTAAAGAAGCAATAACAAAAAACTTGTGAAGAACATCCTTATTGTTAATCCGGTATCTTTACCATAACCTCGTTCACGCATAGCAAACTCTCCCTGTGTTTATCATTACAATCAAATTATAATCCATTTAAACTCGAAATTTGCATTAAAATAACCATTTAGATATCAACATTCAATATTTTCGCTACACTGTCTATGTCTTTATCTCCTCGGCCACTTAGGCCGACAAGTATAGATTGGTCTGGAGAAAGAGTTGGAGCTAATTTAACGGCATATGCTAATGCATGGGAGGATTCTAGCGCAGGTATTATGCCTTCAGTTTTGCATAAAAGCTGAAATGCGTTTAATGCTTCATCGTCAGTTACGCTGACATAAGAAGCACGGCCGGAGTCTTTTAAGTAGCTATGTTCAGGCCCAACTCCAGGATAATCAAGCCCAGCTGATATACTTTCTGTTTCAACTATTTGACCATGGTCGTCTTGAAGAAGATATGACATTGCACCATGCAAAACCCCTGGTTCGCCGTTGACTAAAGTTGCAGCATTTTCCCCGATTTCATTGCCAGATCCTCCGGCTTCAACGCCAATTAGGTTAACCGTGCTGTCAGGAGTGAATTCGTGAAAAAGCCCTATTGCATTACTTCCCCCTCCTACACAAGCAATTACGTTATCAGGTAAAGTTCCTGCGTGGCTCAAAAACTGTGCCTTAGCCTCCTTGCCAATAATTGATTGAAAGTTTCTTACAATCAGAGGGTAGGGGTGAGGGCCTACAACACTGCCAATGCTGTAATGAGTAGACCGAACATTTGTTACCCAGTCTCGAATAGCTTCATTTATAGCATCTTTTAGAGTTTTTGAACCCGACCCGACAGGAACAACTTCAGCTCCTAGCAATTTCATCCTGAAAACATTTAAAGCTTGTCTTGATATGTCTTCTTCGCCCATGTAAACAATGCATTCTTGGTTAAGCATCGCACATACTGTTGCTGTAGCTACACCGTGTTGACCGGCACCTGTTTCAGCGATTATTCTGTTTTTGCCCATACGCTTTGCCAATAAGCCTTGTCCAACGGCATTGTTTATCTTGTGAGCTCCTGTATGTGCTAAATCTTCACGTTTTAGAAAGATTTGTGCCCCGCCAATGTCTGAAGAAAGATTAACTGCATGATAGATAGGGGTTGGTCGCCCCGAGTAGGTTGCCGATATATGCGTAAAATCATCATTAAATTGCGGGTCGGTAATTGTATTTTGGTATGCAGATTCAAGCTCTTCAAGTGCTGGCATTAGGGTTTCAGGGACAAATTTGCCCCCATAATCTCCGAAGCGACCATTTTGGTTTGGAGCCGCAGATTTATCTAGCCCTTTATTTGTCATAAAATAGAATACCTCTTTATCTAATGACCGCAACTTTGAGTATTATCTTCAACGCTTGAATTCACGTATGTCTTGATTATAGTATTGTTTTGCTGTGTACGCTATTATATTTAACATAAACATAGCGGGGTATGATAATGCCAATATATGAATATGAATGTTCAGAATGTAGGTTGCGTTTTGACAAGAGGAAACAATTTAAAGATATTGATTTGGCCGTTTCGTGTCCTACGTGTGGCGGGTTAGGTGACAGGCAGCTTTCAGTTTTTGCATCTGTCGCAATGACAACATCCCGAGAAAATATTACTAGCACAGCCGGCGACACAGGTTCAGGAGGTTGTTGTGGTGGCGGATGTTGCAGTAATTGATTTATTTTAAGACCAAGCTATAATTTGGATAATGCTAGGCTTCATCAAGAACTTCAGCAAGTGCATCCAGGGCTTTTTGGATGTCCGAATCTTGTGTTGGAGTAGACAGGCAAAAACTCATAGGGACCCTTCCTATATGTACCCCTTTCAACAGTAATCCAAGGTGGATTCTATTCGTAAGGTCGGCATCAATGCCTGCTAATGCCCTGTAATCACGAATTGGGGCGTTGCTAATAAAGGGATTAAGCATTGACCCTACACTGACAACTTGACATGGGATATTGGCGTGATTGAAAATTTCTTCCATGCCAACGTGTAGCTGGTTTGTTATATTGTCTAAATGAGAATATGCTTCAGGCGTTAGCGCTTTTAAAGTAGCAAGGCCTGCTGCAAGGGTTAAACTGTTTCCTGAGAAAGAGCCGCTTTGGTTTACAGTAGGTGACCCGGTTTCTTTGGTCGTATCTACAACATCCATCATTTTAGATTTCCCCCCTATAGCCCCTACCGGTAATCCACCGCCGACTACCTTTCCAAAGATTGAGAGGTCAGGTTCTATACCAGCATAGCCCTGATAGCCTCCAACCCCAGCCCGAAAGCTCACCACTTCGTCCATGATCATTAATATCCCAAGGTCTTTTGTTATTTTCCTGACGAACTTAGAAAATTCAACCGGAATGTCGAGCATTCCAGCTCTACCGTCATAGAAGACCCCTGCAATTTCATCTTTATTTTCTGTCAATATTGCTTCTACGCTTTCCATATCATTATAGGGGAGGATTATTATGTCCGTTTCTGAGTCTTTACTCATTCCTGGCCAAGCAGGGACGGCGTTAGGCATTTCAGGAGAGCCGGCTTTATTCAAGGGAGGAGCAGAACTAACCTCAACTGCATCATGACTACCATGATATGCTCCCTCAAATTTAGCAATTTTTTGCTTTCCAGAATGTGCTCTGACGATTCGAGTTGCGTGTAGAGAAGATTCTGTGCCTGAATTTGTAAACCTCACTTTATCAATAGCAGGAAATCTAGAGACTATTTCCGAGGATATTTCTTCTTCAAGTTTGGTGGGGCCACCAAACCCTAACCCCTTCTGTAGCTCTGTAGCGATTGCCTGAACAACACCGGGATGGTTGTGTCCTACTATCATTGTACTGTGGTGGTTGGCAAAATCCAGATATTTATTACCATCTATGTCATATATGTGGCAACCTTCTGCACGCTCTATGTATATAGGGTATGGGTCATACCAATAAGCTCCTTTTATAACCCCTCCAGGCATAACATCGATTCCTTTCTCCCATTGAGCGTGAGAAGCAGGAGTTTTATCGCGATATTCTGACTGTAGCGAAGATAAAGATCGAACCATTTTTATTTCCTTAAATTAAGTGATTTAAATATTTGGCAATTCATTCATTTGGATGTCTAAAAGTTTCATGGCGTTAAGGCCGAGAATTTTTTTCTTGTCATCTTCTGATATCTCTGCCGTTACTATTCTTCCTACTCCAAACTTTCCGTCCAGCAGAGGCATATCAGAGCCAAATAAGACTCGGTCTCCTCCAACTCCTTCAACTAAAAACTCTATTGTGCCTTGTGCTCCAAAAGATGTGCATGTTTCCAAAAATATATTTGGGGAACTTTGTCCAGCAGTCACTGCCTGAATTTGTCCAGGTGTATCATTGCCCGAATGTGCTAAAACCCAGCGAATATTAGGGTATCTGTCGGATAAACCTATGAATCGTAATGGGCTAGTTAAGGAATCAGATACTGAACCAGTTCCGTAAGAGGAATGGCACATAATTACCAAATTTCTTTGATCGGCCCATTCAAAAATTGGGTAGTAGCCAGGGTCATCAACCGGTTTTCCAAAATAATCAGGATATATTTTCAAAAACTTCATTCCCAACTGGTCAAAACATCTTTCCAGCTCATTAATGCATTCGTCAGGATAATGCGGAGTAACAAATCCAACCCCTGCGAATCTGTCAGGGTTCTCTTTAACAATTGCGGAGACTATATCGTTGGACCTTCTTGCTTTTCCATGAAAAATGCAGTTAATGCATGATATGTCTACTCCGGATGAATCCATAACTTCAATGAATTTTGGAACATCAAACTTCATTCCAATACTAGCCCAGCCTCCAGCATGGGTGTGAAAATCGATTACAGGTGTTTTAATCATTTTCCATCCTTCAATAAGTTTTCCAAGTTTGCGTGACATATTTGGTTGAGTTGATTAGGACTTAAATCAGATAGATGTATCGAATACAACATAGGGGAAAATGGAGAATATGGAAAGCGAGACCCATACAATATTCTTTCCGAACCAATAGCATCAACCAGTATTCTTATACCGTCGACCACAACAAACCTGGAAGTTTCAATGTAAAGATTGGGCAATGCTTTCAATAGGTGCATTACCCACGGATAATGCTTATAGTGCACTTCTGTTAATACAAGTTTGAGTTTAGGGTGTTTAACAACAGTTTCAAATATATCTCCTGGGTCAGTTTCTTCTACTGGCAGCCACAGAGGGATTGACTCACTTGATAGCCATTCTAGCCATTCAGAAACAACCCACGGTTTAAAAACGTAGTTGTTGGAAATGGGAGTCATTCTAATCGATTTAACTTTGTGCAGCGTTGTTTGATCAATTGCGGTGTTTAGAGAATCAATCCCTGGACTCCATACAAACTGGGGTTCGATTCGAGGCCTGTGATTTTCTATTTCCTCAATCAAAAATGAATTGCCGTCAAGTCCATCAAAATACATTGCATGTGGATTATAGGCTAGTGCCCTGCTGATTCTGGAAAAATCCATTAATGCTAACGTTTCAGATATACCATCAACCCTGAGTTTTGTGCTATGCCTTCTTCCCAAAGATATATTTGCATCGAAAACATCTGCTTCAGGACTAAATTCAATGTTTACATTTCCCACTTTAGCCTCTACGGTAAAATAAATTTTTCATAAGGTTTCTATAACCAACAATTGACTATTTCCAAAAGTGTAGCAGGGGCTAACTGTATAATCAAACTAATGATCGGATAATTTTAGGGCATCATTTATATAAATATAAATCAGCGGAGAATAATTGATAAATGGAACAAAAATATAGTAAAAATCCTGCTAGTTTTACAGATATGATGGATTTGATAAACGACCTTTTAGGCCCAGAAGGATGTGAATGGGATAAATCTCAGACATTTATGTCAATCAGGAGATTCATATTAGAAGAGAGCTATGAATTGATTGAAGCTATGACAGAAAACAACAAGTCTGCAATTTTAAATGAAACAGGAGACTTGTTTTTCCAATTAGGATTTCAACTCGCTCTTGCAAAAAAACAGGGATGGTTTAACGAACAAGATGTTTTTAAATCAATAATTGCTAAAATGATTGAAAGACATCCTCATATTTTTCAGAATCCACAACAAATAGAAAAAGATGAAAATGATATAGAAAAGGAAGATTATCATTTTGACACATAACTTCAAACACGAGA
>CAYRIG010000085.1:0-6565 GCA_964424315.1 uncultured Dehalococcoidia bacterium
AAGTAGCTAAAATTAATTGTTCATATCATAATGTCGATAAAGTGGTAAACTTAATTTGTTTAAATGGGTTGACAGGATTTGTAGGAGAAGTGGATTTAGTTGTGGCAAATCCACCTTATTTGTCTAAGAAAGATATGATTGAAGTGCAGCCCGAATTATTATTTGAACCCAATATAGCTTTATATGGAGGTTTAGCAGGTTGGGAAAAATCAGTTGAATTGATTGAATCAACATGCCAAATAATGAAAGATGGAGGGAAGGCTTTTTTTGAAACTTCTCCAGAATGCATAAACTCAATAACTAGAGGAATTTCCAAAACCAAAAATGTTAATAAGTTAGAATCTCACGTTGATTATTCGGGAAATAATAGAATCATAGAACTTTCTTTCTAACACATTGTAAAAAGGATTATCCTTTACAAAGTTTTAGAACCTAAGGCGCTCCGTAGCCGTTTCTCTGCAAATGCTTGCCCTCAGTTTTAATAGATGGTGCGAGAACAAGATTGGTCCTATGCATGTCTTGGATAGTATATGCGCCAACCATTCCCATGCAGGCTTTTAAGGCTCCGACTAAATTCATCGTTCCATTTGTTATAGAGCTAGGTCCAAAAAGAATTTGTTCAAGAGAAGCTTTAACCCCAACTTCTATTCTGGTACCGCGGGGTAAAGCCGGGTGGGGTGAAGCCATTCCCCAATTATAGCCTCCGCCAGGGGCTTCGGTTGATTGGGCGAAAGGTGTTCCAATCATTACTGCATCAGCCCCAGATGCAATGGCTTTACACAAGTCACCACCGTTCCTGATACCCCCATCTGTGATGATAGGTACATATTTCCCCGTTCTTCTGTGAAACTCATCGCGGGCAGATGAACAATCTAATGTGGCGGTAACTTGAGGCACCCCTACTCCTGTAACCTCTCTGGTAGTACATGCAGCTCCAGGACCAACTCCAACTAATATGCCGTCAATGCCTGTTTCCATTAGTTCAAGAGTGGTTTCGTAAGATACACAATTGCCGACTATGACGGGGACGTTTATAGTTTTCAAAAACTCACTGAAAACAAGGCCTTTTATGCTTTTAGATTCGTGTCGTGCGGTTGTTACAGTTGATTGCACGCAAAGTATATCAGCGCCCGCTTCGATAGCTAATGGAGATAAGCGTTTTGTGTTGGCGGGTGTAACTGATACAGCACAAATGACGCCTTTGCTCTTGATTTCGGATATTCTATCACCAATTAAATTATTGGTTATTGGGTGTGAGTAAATGTCTTGAAATATGCGAATGACTTCTTCTGGCTTAGAATTAATTATTCTATTAATTGCTTCTTGAGGATTTGGATATCGAGATATAACTCCTTCGAGATTTAAAACTCCAAGCCCTCCTAAATTTCCTAAGTCGACTGCAAATGATGTAGACACGATAGCATCCATTGCTGACGCTATTATAGGGATTCCAAGCTGATGAGTTCCAACCGTGAAAGTGGTCTGGGTTTGATCTGGATTAATTGTGAAAGAACCGGGCGCAATAGATATATCATCAAATCCATATGCGGGACTCAATCTACTATGTTTATTTTCAATCATTAACACCCCTAATGGATTCGGGATGGGCGGAATTATAGAAGAACATTATGTGCCTAGTCAACAATTATTAACGTGAACCTAGAGTCTCAAATCAAGCTTTATAAAATAGATAGATTATTAAGGATGAATAAAGGATAATTTATTTGCTTAGATTTGTGTATTTGTAAAAGGAATTATATTAATTGAAAGATTTAAAAAATGATATTAAATCTATTGGGAAACATCTTGGATTTGATGAGGTGGGGATTGCCGGTGTAGACAAGTTTAAGACCGACCAGCTAGCTGCTAAAGATAGGGTGAGAAATGGTTTAATTGATGGATTATCTTGGTTTACCGAGGATAGAGTTATGCTTGCTAATACGCCAGAAGAATTATTGCCTGGCTGTAAATCAATAATTTCGGTAGCTATAAGTTACTATAAAGATGCTGAAACATATGGTGACGGGAAGTTAAGGGGTAAAGTGGCTAGATATGCTTGGGGTATGGATTATCATGATGTGATCAAAAAGAGATTGAAATCATTTGTCGCAGATATAGCAAACCTTATCGAAAGGGAATTTCGCTGGCGTATATTCGTCGATGATGGAGCCATGAATGATCGTGCTGCAGCAGAAAGAGCTGGGATTGGCTGGTTTGGTAAAAACTCAAATATTTTAACTGCGTCTCATGGCTCTTGGGTGTTTCTCGGACAAATAATAACAGATTTGGCCATTATTCCAGATAGACCAAACTTAAAAACTTGTGGCGACTGTGAATTGTGTATCACTAAATGCCCAACAGGTGCGATAGAGGCTCCGTATACAATAAATAATGATTTATGCATATCGTTTTTAACTATAGAATTGAAGGGAGTCATTCCTAGAAATCTTAGGCCACTAGTGGGAGATTGGGTTTTTGGGTGTGACATTTGTCAGGATGTATGTCCAGTCAATAACAATGCATCGAAGTCGCAAGAGAAATATTTTAACAAAAGGAATGATTTTGATGCTCTTGAACTTTTACCTCTACTTACCTTGAACGAGGAAGAATTTAGGAATAAATTCAAGAACAACCCTATCAAAAGAACCAAATTAGAAGGCCTGAAAAGAAACGTTTGTGTAGCATTAGGTAATTTGAAGGATAAGAGGGCTGTCGTTGCTTTATTGGGGTCAGTTTACGATAAAAGTTTTGTGGTCAGGGTTCATGCTGTATGGGCTTTAGGATGTATAGGAATTGATGAAGGTACCAGGACACATTTGCTTGCGGCTTTAAATTCGGAAAAACATCCAGAAGTAGTAAATGAAATACAGGATGTTTTGAATAAATCATTTTGATTTGTTCAAAATAACTATGTTGCATCGACCTATTAAAGTTTACTTCGAGAGGATGCCCCTAGATACACTCGGAAAAGAGGTTCACAATAAGAAAAATATCGTGTTTTGACGGGCTAAGATTTAGAGGATACTAAAAAATAAAAATAGTGTATTTTGTTACAAATTGACCTTATTATTATACAATCCGTATTTAAACCTGTATGGTGGTTAAAATATAGTTTGGCAACAGATTTTGCTATAGGAGGCTAATATGAAAGTTTTATGGACTCAAACACCAGGATCCGAGGAAACTCCGTTTTTTGGCGAACTTAAATCATTATATCCAGATGTGGAGTTTAAATACGCAGAAAATATAGAACAAGAATTAGAAGCTGTCGCAGATGCAGAAATATATTATGGATGGCCCTCTAATGAGGTTTTTAATAAAGCTGATAATTTGAAATGGATACATTGCCCCGGCACTGGAATAGATAGAATCACTGAAGGAATCCCTGGATTAGCCTCTTCAGAGGTTGTGCTTACCAACTGTCGCGGTCCACACGCCAATCCGATGGCGGATCATGTTCTCGGGATGATGTTAACTATAACCCACAGGCTGAATGAGCAATGGGATGATCAAAAAGCACACCGTTGGGACACTTATAAATACGCTGATACATTTATAGAACTTACCGGAAAATCAATGGGGATATTAGCGTTGGGTGATATTGGTAAAGCTGTTGCAAAAAGAGCACATGGTTTCGGTATGCAGGTTTATGCAGTTGATATACGCCAAGTTGAAAAAATTCCCGAAGTGGAAGAAGTATGGGGCATGGATAAACTTGATGAGCTTATTTCGAAAGTAGATTGGTTCGTGGTAACTGCACCTATAACCAAAGAAACCAGTAATCTTATTGATGCCAGACGGATTGGATTGTTGAAGAAAGATGCACACATTGTAATCATTTCAAGGGGTGGTATTGTGGATGAAGACGCATTAGCCAAAGCATTATTGGATAAATCTATTGCTGGAGCAGCAATAGATGCATTTGCTAAAGAACCTATAAGCGACGAAAGTCCATTTTGGGATATGGAAAATTGTATAATTTCAGCACATGCTTCTGCATATAGTAGAGAAATGGCGAAAGGTAGGCTGGATATTTTCAAAGAAAACCTACGCAGGTATGTGAACAAAGAAGACTTCTTATATGTTTGCGACAAAAGAGCCGGATTTTAAGGTTTAGGAAATTGAAATACGGTTTTTGATTATAGGCAAGATTGAATTTTCTATATCCATCAGACTTTGTTTTGCTACCTTATGGGTAAGCTTTCTTGTACCAGATGATAGTTCTGGTTGCTCTTTATCACTAATGGTAGATACTGAATACTTGGATTTATAAATATCGGGTATATTGTCTTCCAACAAGTGATTTGACAATATAGCAAAAGCATTTGCCCAGCCTCGAGATACTGCCTGTAGGTTATATCCACCACCACCTAAAGCCAAAACAGGATGTCCAAAATTTTTAATCGTTTCAACTATTTGAGAATGTCCTTGAGTTGTCAAAGAAAGGTGAGTTAACGGATCAGAGTAATGAGTATCAATACCTAGTTGAGCAACAATGACATCCGGGCTGAAAAGGCGAATCAAATTTGGAACTATATTTTTGAAAGTTTCAATATAAATGTCATCGGTTGTATACGGGTGAAGAGGTATATTTGCCGAATATCCTTTACCTTTACCAATCCCTGTTTCATATGTAAAGCCAGTGCCTGGAAAAATATATTTGCCAGATTCGTGAATTGAAATTGTTAAAACTTGATCTGTTTCATAAAATGCTTGCTGGACACCATCACCATGGTGGCAATCTATGTCGATATATGCGAGTTTTAATCCAAAACCTAATAATGTATTTATTGCAATAACTGGGTCGTTAAATATGCAAAACCCCGAGGCATTATTGGGCATAGCATGATGCAGGCCGCCAGCTACGCTGAATGCAGCTTTGTGGTTCCCAGAATATATTTGTTTAGCTGCAAGAATTGATGATCCAACGATTAAGTTTGCTAATGAATACATGTTAGGGAAAATAGGATTGTCTCCGTACCCAATATTGAATTCATTTAATGTGGTGGAATCTATTTTAATGTCAGCATTTCTGATTGCTTTTATGTATTTAGGTGTGTGGAAAGTGAGTAGGTCTATTTCGGAAGCTGGTTCAGGCGTAATCCTTGTAATCCCACCAATGTCAAAAATATTGTATGCTTCTAAAAGTTCGACAACATAAGATAAGCGAATAGGTTGCATTGGGTGGGTGTTGCCTATTCTATATGAGGATAATGATTTGTCGTATATTAATATTGAATTTGAGTTGGGATTATTCAATTTTCCAGCACCTAAACATCTTTGAGTTGAATTCGAACCTATATTAATCTATGCTTTTTGAAGAAATCACATTCTACTTGTGTTTCTTTTTGTAAAATATGAAGGTTCCAAAGATAAAAAATTGAAGCAAATATGGCTGAAAGAGTTAAATATTTAATGCCAATAGGATTTTGGTGCACGTATATAGTATTTGTTTTCCATAGAGAGTTTGCTTGACTAACACTAAATCCGTACGATTTCAGCATGGCTTCATCAATTTTTTGACCCCCAGATAATTCTTCAAGAAGCATGTTCATTTTTTTGTAGCCATATGATTCGATTAAATAGGCAACAACTTTTTCTGACTGATAGTAGAATTTATGAACATCTTGTGGTCTACCCGGCACATTATGCATGTTTTGCAGTTTAAACCAATCTTCAGATTCATCAATGGGTTTGAGTGTGCTTTGGCCGGTTGCTAAATAATTTGCCAGACCTTCGTTAAGCCAAGCGGGCACGAAGGGTTTATAAATGCCAACTTTTTGATCTAAATAAATATGGATTAATTCATGGGTCAATAATTCGATCCTTGCGGTGTTTATAACTGCAGTTTGATATTCTGGGAATGCAAAACCCGCATATAAATGTGTTGAGGCGGCTTTATGTGATATTGGAGGCATACTTTTGCGGTCGTTATTGATGACAACTACGTTTATCTTGGGATGAACTGTAAGGTCAAATATTTTCTTAGACTTGTTTAACAGAATATTTGTTTGTGAGGCTACTTTGCTAATCATATTTTTATTGCCATCATGCCAGTAAAGATTAAAGTTTTCAGATTCCAGTTTCTCCCAATTCAATTCGGGGTTTAGATAAGGAAATGTTTGCTTTTTTGTTTCAATAGTATTTCCCTGAGAATCCGTAATTAAACAATGCCAAGTTATGATTAGGCCGGGAGGGAGATAATTAGCTTTACTCGTATTAATTTTATGCCTTGTTTGAACGTTTTTACTCGGTTCAAAGCTTGGTTTGCCATAAATGATGGTTTGCTGCCCATTAAAAGTGTAATAAAAAACAACTTCAGTTATTTTATTTTGGGCTGTTGCCTCCAATTCTAAATAAATATGATATGGGAAATCAATTTGGTGGTTGATTTCATAAATAATGGGCGGATTTGATTGACTATAAGTTTCTGGCCTTTCTATATCTAGGTTTGTTATTCCAAAAAGTGATATAGATAAAAGTAAATTATTAACGCAATACATTATGTAATTAGATATATGGATATTTGCGAATAACATGTATTCCTATAAACCTAGAATTTTTA
>CAYRIG010000086.1:0-6556 GCA_964424315.1 uncultured Dehalococcoidia bacterium
TTCAAGATTCAGGATATAACCATTTTTACTTCGTAAAGGTGATAAATCATGTGAAAATGTTCTTAATAGAATTTCAAATATTTCAGGGTGTGAATTAATCTTTTCAATAGTTTCCGGATTAAAGGCAGCCAAATCTTTTATGGTTACACCTGTAAGACCTATATTGACCTTCCTATCATTAATAATATAATTATCTAATAATTTACAAAACCTAGAATCTTTTCCACCTTCAAGGTTTCTAAGCCACTTGTTTGAGAACATACAAGATGCATCAGCGTTAAAATTAACTATATCAATTAAAGACATTTAGTTTACTTTAATTATTTTGATTTAATAGAATAAAAGTATCTAAAAATAAGTCAGAAATAAAGGCCACCATTAACATTAATGGTTTGAGCGGTGATGTATGAACTTTCATCAGAAGCAAGAAATACCACTGTATCTGCTACTTCTTTTGGTTTCCCTAATCGTTTTAATAAAATGTCATTTATTATAGGTAATTTTTTTGCAGCATTTGCCAATTCAGATTCTATAATCCCTGGTGAAACTGCATTTACTCGAATTAAACGTGGTGAGAAATATCTTGCCATATTCTGAGTAAGTGCAATCAGCGCAGCCTTTGATGCTGCATAATGTGTAGTCCTTGGGCCACCAACCTGTCCACTGAAGGAAGCAATATTTACAATTGATCCGGAGTCACAAATTTTGAACTCTAGCTGTTGTGTAAGATAAAAAACTCCCTTCACATTCACAGAAAATATTTCATCCCAATCGCTGAGATTTATTTTATTGAAATCATTCGGGATATTTATCCCCGCATTATTAACAAGAGCATTAATCCTTCCTTCTATATTTTGGACCAATTCATTAATTGATGTTTTATTCCCAATATCTAATTTTATTAGAGTAAAACGGTCTTTATACTTATTAGGAATTTTAATTTTTTTTGAAAAATAAGTCCCATACACATTCCAACCATTTTTTAAAAAACAATTTGCAATTTCATACCCTATATTACCTGAAACACCCGTGATTAATACTTTGCGCTGCATACTTACTCCATTATCGATTTTATCGTATTTACGATGTTTGATTCGTTTAATCCATATTCGTTTAATAATTCTTCTGGCAATCCAGTTGTACCAAATTTATCACCTGTATTTATAAAGTAAATTGCTGTTGGACATTGCTGTGCTGCAAAGTATGAAACAATTGAGCCTATACCTCCAAATGAATTATGTTCCTCTACTACTAATCCTTTGCCTGTTTTATTAAATGATTTGGCAATTGTTTCAAAATCAAATGGCTTAATTGTATGTACATTTATTACTTCAACTGATATATTATTTTTTAAATCTAATTGTTTTGCCGCTTCCAGGCATTTATAAACAAGCTGACCATTAGTAATCAAGGAAATATCATTACCTTCAGTTAACACTTGATTTTCACCTAATATAGATGTTCCAGGTTCTATGGTTTTTGGCATATTAGGGAATAATAATCGCACGTATGTAGGCTGATCATGTGCAAGTATTTGAGGCAGTAAATCAACTGTTTGCTGTGCATCTGCCGGGGCAACTATAGACATGTTAGGTAAAGAAGCCATGAGTGCTATATCTTCCATTGTTTGGTGAGTGGCTCCATCTGGTCCCAGGGTCAAACCTGCGTGATATCCTATTATTTTTACATTTAACTCAGAGTAACAAATGGATTCTCTAATTTGGTCAAAAGCTCTGCCTATTCCAAATACAGCTAAAGAGTGAACAACAGGTAATTTCCCCAATTGTGCCATACCTGCTGCTATACCTATCATATTTTGTTCTGCTATTCCAACTTGTATGTGTCTTTTTGGAAACTTATCTTTAAAAACGTGAGTTTTCCCAACAGTCATCAGATCAGCGTCGAGCAAAACAAGATTTGGGAATTTATCGGCAATTCTGACTATTTCACTAGCATAGGCATCCCTTTGAGAACTTTCTGATGCATTAGGGTCATAGGCCAATTTTGTCCTTAATTGCGAACTTTGTTTGTGAATTACGGTAGACTTAGTCTTATTCATATTCGTTCACTCTTTAAATCATTCATTGCGGAGGCATAATCTTCTTTTCCTATCCATTTACCATGGGCAGCCACTTTGTTTTCAAGATGCTTAACACCTTTGCCAGCTATAGTATCAGCTATGATTATACTCGGTTTACCTTTAAGACTTATTGCCTCTATAAGGGTATCATATATTTCTTGAATATCATTACCATTAATGCGAAATACTTCCCAACCAAATGCTTTATATTTATCCGTTAAAGGCTCAGAATTCATTACCTCATGTGTATAACCATCAATCTGTATTTTGTTTACATCGATAATTGCAGTAAGGTTATCCAGCCGATGATGTCCTGCAAACATTGCCGATTCCCACACTTGTCCTTCGTTTTGCTCACCATCCCCCAATAAACAAATTACCTTATTTTTTTTGTTGTCCAGTTGCAGAGCTTTAGCACATCCAAGAGCTATTGAGAATCCCTGTCCAAGGGACCCT
Organism: uncultured Dehalococcoidia bacterium; assembly: GCA_964424315.1. Lineage (GTDB taxonomy): Bacteria > Chloroflexota > Dehalococcoidia > Lucifugimonadales > OSU-TB39 > OSU-TB39. Next base: position 2,537 of record CAYRIG010000086.1, read on the forward strand.
CCTGAATTTTCAATGCCAGGTAATGATTTATACTTAGGGTGCCCTAGCAACCTTGATCCAAATTTTCGAAGAGTGTTCAATTCTTCTATAGGGAAAAAACCTTTATAAGCCAAAGCAGCATACCAAACTGGACAATAATGACCTGCTGATAAAATAAATATATCTCTATTGAGCGAATATGGCTTCTCTGGATAAACATCTAATATTCCACCAAAATATAGGACTGAGATAATATCAGCAGATGATAGAGCACCCCCGGGATGCCCCGATTTAGCTTTGTACAGCATTTCAATTATACTGATTCTTAACCTGTTGGCGATTGTTTTTAATTCTTTGTGTAGCTTTTCATTCATATTTTTATTTGAAATACCTTCTTTTTTCTTCAGGTAATTTTTTCCATTCATCCAAGAAACCTTCAAGTGCAATTGATGAAAGTTCATTTTCCATCATTTGATCTAATATTTCAGGAGGTATTGTAGCAACATGCGCCCCAGCCAAGGCAGCTTCTTTTACATAGATGCTATTTCGCATACTGGCTGCTAATACCTTTGTTTCAAAATTATAGTTTCTAAAAACCTTCACAATTTCTTTTATTAGATTCGGACCACTTGTTGAATTAACATCTAATCTTCCAACAAATGGACTTACATAAGTCGCACCAAGTTTTGCGGCTAATAATGCCTGATTTGTTGAGTAAACAACAGTAAAATTTGTCTTTATTCTTTCCCTGGAAATAACATTTAGAGCTTTAAAACCTTCAGGAATCGCAGGAAGTTTGACTACAATTTTTTCATGTAACTTACTTATTGCTCTTGCTTCATCAATCATTCCATTTAAAGTAGTACTTATAACTTCTGCACTAATTGGACCATCAACTATCTTGCAAATCTCAGTGAGAACTTCCTTGAAATCTCTACCTTCTTTGGTAATGAGAGCTGGATTGGTAGTTACACCGTCAATTATTCCTATATCAGCATATTTTTTTATTTCATCCACGTTGGCTGTATCAATAAATATCTCCATTATTTTCCTCCGTTATTAATAATTATTATGTTTCTTTTGAACAAACATATTGATTGGATTATCATTCATCCCTTTTACAACTTATATAAGTTATGATATCAATTGATGAAAGCATTCCTCTTGGATACTTGAATCCTGCTTAAAATATGGAACAAAGTGATTTTATTACTAATTATCAAGGTGATTTTCCCGAACTCAAAATATTTTGATCAGATATCTACTTATTCAATCTCTTTAATATTATTTCAGTGATAAGTAAATCTATTTCATTATCTATATCTGAGGCAATTTCTTCATCCATTATATATGGTAGTATCTTATCTCCAGTTAGCGATTTCTTATTAATGACAGTTTTACGCCAGAATATATCTATAGCTGTATTTTGTCGATAAACTTTTGGTAATAATTGGCGAGCCATATTGTATGGTTCCGATTTGTTTTTTTTGTCAATGTTAGCTGTATCAAATTCAAGTAAGGGTTCTAGCAGACCACCTTTAATATTCCACATCTTATACGGCGTGATGGTTGTCAAACAGACCGCTCTCAACGAATCTGCTCCTTCATATTTGACAAATGACTTAATAGCATCATCAACCACACCTTTGGGCCGGATTGGTGAAGTGGGACGAAGGTGTACAATAATATCAGGAAAATAATTTTCAGTGTCTTTAAGCCATTCAAGTGCATGACGAAATGCGTAGTAATCCGGTGTATAATCTTGAGCATATTCGGATGGACGCATGAATGGAACTTCCGCGCCATATTTCAATGCAGCATTGGCAATTTCCCCGTCATCGGTAGATACGATCACCCTATTAATCAAATTACTTTCCAATCCATGTTGTATGGAATGAGCAACTAAAGGTAAACCATCTAAGGTTACCAAATTTTTTCTTGGTATTCCTTTAGATCCTCCTCTTGCAGGAATTATGGCGCAAATTTCCATTAAATTGATTTATTTCTAATCGGTTCCGGTATTTCTATTCCATAATTTTCAGCGATAGTACAGATCTTTATCCAGGTACCCTCATCTATTGGAATACCATTTTTTCTACGATCAACTTCACTTTTGTATTCAGGTTCACCAGGAACAAGAATTTCCTCAAATCCTGCTGCACAAGGTTGCGATTTTACAGCCTTTTTGATCCGTGCTATATCGTCTGTAAATTCTTCATAGTTGCGGGATATTGTGGGGTCTATCACGATAAATAAAACCCCATTCCCCCCTGGCCAATCTGGAAAAGCTGCTGAACCTGCCCCTGTCAGAATACCACCCAGGACTTCCACCATAAAACTTAACGCTGCCCCCTTATACTCAGTAATCGGTAGCAGGGCACCATCATCATATAAATCATTAGGGTCATTAGAGGGATTACCCTTTTTATCTAATACAATATCATTTGGTAACGCTTCACCCCGGTTACGGTAAGCTTTTACTTTACCTTCTGGATAAATACTGGTTGCAAGATCAACTAATATTGGTTTCCCATTTTTAACTGGTACTGCACACGAGATAGGATTTGTACCAAATAACCTTGTTTTTGCACCATATGGCGCAACATTCGGTCCTGCGTTACAAAAAGACAAACCTATGAATCCTTTACCAGATGCTTTTAAAACATACTCTCCCACACGGCCAATATGGTTGGTATCCCTAAGTCCAACTATTCCAATTCCATATTTTTCCGCTTTTTTGATAGCTGTTTCTATCCCAAATGTTGCGGTAATTTGTCCAAAACCCCGATTTCCATTGATAAGTGAGAAAACACCTTTTTCAATAATTACTTCCGGAACAGCATCGGAAATTATAATTCTTTTATCAATTTCGTCAATATACCTGGGAATTAAAATAATGCCGTGTGAGTCAATCCCGGCAAGACTTGTTGAAACAAGGGATCTAGTTACTTGTTCAGAGATACCGGATGGAACACCGACAGCTTTTAGTAAATTATTAACTAAATTGATTAATTCTTTTTGTTTATATAAATGTTCAGGTTTTATAATTATTTTTATCCAACTTTTAAAATTATTTTTTCAGATTGCTTATTACATATGAAATGTATGACTGCAGCATATTAAATAGATAATCGATTTTTGTTATTGTTCAATCTGTGATAAGTTCTTTATCAGTCATAAAAATTTTTATACCACTCAATAAATCTAGGAATTCCATTTTCAATGGAAGTTTTTGGATTAAATCTTAATTTTTCCTGTGATTGTTTAATTTCAGCAAAACTTTCTTTTACATCGCCGGGTTGCATGGGCTGAAAGTCAATTTTGACTTTTTTACCTAATTCTTTTTCAATCAAAGCAATCATATCCATTAATTGTTCACTTCTATGATTACCAAGATTAAAGATCTCATATTTATAATTTTTTTCAATCGCTGACCTTGTACCTGAAATAATATCATCGATATAAGTAAAATCTCTTTTCATATTTCCATTATTAAAAACGGATATAGGCTTACCTTCAATAATATTTTTTGTAAAAATGAACATTGCCATATCTGGTCTACCCCAAGGTCCATAAACAGTAAAGTAACGTAGACCAGTTGTGTGCAAACCATAAAGATGGGAATATGAATGGGCTATGAGTTCATTTGCCCTTTTGGTTACTCCATATAGAGCAAGAGGATTGTCGACCCTATCAACAACGCTGAAAGGGGTCTTATCATTCCCACCATATACTGAAGAGCTCGAAGCATATATTAAGCCTTCTACATCATTATGTCGGCATAGTTCAATAACATTTAGGAAGCCAACCAAATTAGATTCCATATATACATAGGGGTTTTCTATACTATACCTAACTCCTGCCTGGGCTGCAAGGTTTACTACTTTGTTGGGCTTAAATGCTTGGAAAGATTGAGCGATTGAATCGCGATCAGCTATATCCACTTTTTCAAATGTGAAACTGTTATATGGTTTGAGTTGTTCTAGTCTGGCATTCTTGAGATTGGGGTCATAGTAGTCGTTTAAATTATCTAACCCTAAT